>JAFLTB010000076.1 GCA_022510605.1 Lachnospiraceae bacterium | reverse complement strand
CTGGAAAGATGGAGATTGTGCCTGTCACCTATGAGGTGGGCAGGATGCTGTCGGACATTGTAAACATGATATGGGTCCGTGCCAAAGAAAAGGGACTGGAGTTCCATGTAGATGTGGACAAGACGGTTCCGGCCCAGCTGATTGGTGACGAGGTACGGATTAAGCAGATTTTAGTGAATGTGCTGAATAACGCAGTTAAGTATACCGAGACAGGCTCTGTGACCCTGTCGATCCATAGCAGGGAGGATTCTTCCGAATATGTACACATTTCTTTTTCCGTGACGGATACGGGCATGGGGATCAAACAGGAAGATATTGAACATCTATTCAGTGCTTTTCAGCGGGTGGATGAAGAGGAGAACCGGCATATCGAGGGGACCGGTCTGGGGCTGTCCATTGTAAAACAACTGGTGGAGATGATGGGCGGTAATATTACAGTGGACAGTGTTTATACGAAGGGCTCGACGTTTGAGATCACTCTGCCCCAGAAAAGGGCGAGTGAGGAAAAAATCGGAGAGTTTAATCTGGAGACCAGACATGATTTTGGTGCAAGAGAGTATTACAAGCAGAGTTTTGAGGCACCTAAGGCGCATGTGCTGATTGTTGACGATGACGAGACCAATCTCATGGTAGCGGAAAAACTTCTGCGGGAGACAAAGGTGCAGATAGATACAGCCGCAAGCGGTGAGGAATGCCTGAAAAAGACGCTTACGGCTCGGTATGATGTGATTTTTATGGATCACCTTATGCCCGGCATGAATGGGATTGAATGTCTGCATGCAATCAGAAACCAAACGGGAGGTCTCAATCTGGATACCCATGTGGTAGTCCTGACAGCCAATGCAGGCAGGGAGAATCAGGCTCTTTACCGGAGAGAGGGATTTGATGGTTATCTGCCAAAACCTGTCAATGGTGCTCAGTTGGAGGAAGAACTTTTAAAACATTTGCCAAAGGAAGTTGTGAGAATGAGACGGGCAGACGACTCCGTAGGTGTCATCGAGACGCCTGTACCTGTCCATAAAAAAAAGAAACTCCCCGTTATGATTACGGCGGGGAGCGTATGCGACCTTCCTGAGAAGTTTGTGGAAAAGTATCAGATTACAATCATGCCATACCGAATCCTTACAGAGAAAGGGGATTTCCTGGATGGAGTCGAGACGGATACAGACGGTATACTCTCTTATATGAACGAGGTGGGAAAAAGTATCCGCTCCGAAGAGCCTGAAGTGGAAGATATGAAAGATTTTTTTGCCGAGCAGCTGACGAAAGCCGGGCATATTGTTCACATCGCCATGACAAAATATTCAAGTGCTGGTTATGAACGTGTGCTGGAAGCATCGAAAGCCTTTGACAATGTCAGTGTAATAGATTCCGGGCACTTATCCTGCGGAATGGGGCTTCTGGTATTGCGTGCAGCAGAATACGCAGCGGGAGGAATGAGTGCCGATGAGATCGTAAAGAAAATCGAGGAAATGAAAACGCAGGTTAGCACCAGTTTTCTTGTAGACAGTACGGAATATATGGCACGTTCCGGAATGATTGCATCGAAAATCGACAGGCTTTGTGATGCACTTATGTTTCATCCGGTACTGATGATGAAAAAAAGCAGAATAAAAGTAGGTTCGATTCGGGTTGGGACCAAGGAGACTGTATGGAGGAAATACATCAATTCGACACTGGATACTGCGGGAGTGATTGATACAAGTATGCTGTTTATTGCCTATGCCGGATTGTCGGAGGGTGAACTTGAGGATATCAGGCAACAGGTGGAAAAGAAGGTGGAGTTTCGGAAAGTAGTATGCCAAAAAGCATCCCCGGTTATTGCTACGAACTGTGGTCCGGGTTCCTTTGGGCTGATGTTTATGATGAAAAAGTGAAAGTAATTTTCGTTTGACAAATTTCTCAAACGTGGTATACTGTTTTTATACGTGCAAAGGGGCAGCGGATTATTTTTTTGCTGTCCCATTTTTACGGTTTTGAAAAAATCTATGGAGGTAACTTAACTATGAAAAAGATTGTGGCAATGATGATGGCAGTAATGATGCTCGGCGGAATCCTGACCGGATGTGGCAGTTCTTCCAATCAGGAAGTTTCTACGTCCGGGGATACAGCGGCTTCCTCTGGTGCGGGTACAGAAACCAAGACGATTGATATTTCTGGTGTAAAGCTTATTAATGACGGAAAACTGACAGTTGGTGAAGAGGTAGGATATCCTCCATTTGAGAATTTTAAAGAGGATGGTACAACACCGGAGGGATTCGATGTGGATATCGTTACTGAGGTGGCAAGACGTCTGGGTCTGGAAGTAGAAATTATTAATACCGCATGGGATGGAATCTTTTCTGGAATTGATGTAAATTATGATTGTGTCTGCTCGGCAGTTACAATAAATGCAAAGCGGCAGAAGACAATGCTGTTTTCCACACCATATATCAATAATTACCAGGCAGTGGTAATTCCGGCAGACAGTGACTGGAAAATCACTTCCTTTAAGGACCTGGATGGCAAGAGTATTGCTGTGCAGAAGGAGACGACCTCAGATGAACTGATGTCAGATTATAAGTCTACGGGCACCATTGATACGGAGATTGTCGCTAACGAGAAGGTTACAAGCTGCTTTACACAGTTGACCAATGGTGAAATTGACGCAGTAGTGGTAGACAGTACCGTAGCCGATGGTTATATTGCCAAGGAATCAGATAAATACAAGATTGCATTCAAAGATGATTCGGAAGCGGAGCAGTTCGGTATTGCCATGGGCTTAAAAAATACAGCCCTGCAGACAGCCATCAATGAGGCACTGGCCGATATGGAAGCAGAGGGCTTTATTGACGAAACATATGATTACTGGTTTGGCAGCAAAGCGGCAATTGAAGAGTGAAATAGTTTGAAATGAGGATTGTTGTGGAATTTTTAAAACAAACAGTAGATATAAAGCATTGGAAACGGAAAACAAAAATAATTGTGATATTTATTCTGGTTCTTTTGATTGCGGCGGGAATACTTGCCGCAATCAAGCCGGACAAGCAGGCGTTGTTAGATGAAGTATCACCGGAAATGCACAAACTGATTGAGCAGGATGAGAACAGCAGCCGAAAGCGGGTGACTGTGACATATAACAGCCTGATTGTGATTAGTTACTGCTCCTGTTCCTCCTCTGGCGCCAATGAGATGAGCGAGCGATTAGTCGGCTTTGCCGGCCAAGTGTATCATGCAGACCAGGGGGCGGCAGAGTTTGTGGGCCAGATGGTGAATTATACGTACCGTATGTTGGGCTGTGGTGAAAATATGCTTCACGGAGCGAAGCTGACCATTTTCCTCACTGTCCTGACAGTTGTTTTTGGTGTGATTCTCGGTATGTTTCTGGCGCTGGGCAAGATGTCAAAGAGAAGGGTGGTTAACCGCCTATCCAGTGCCTATATTTTCTTTTTCCGTGGTACACCACTTCTGATTCAGTTGTTTGTGGTGTATTTCACGATTCCTGGAATTTTCGGGTTTGCATGGAGGGAGTTGTTTGACACCTCTTCGGCGGAGGCGGTGTATCAGGGTGCATTTGTGGCCTCCCTTATAGCTTTTTCACTGAATTCCGCCGCGTACTGTGCGGAAATTATCCGTGCAGCCCTGCAGTCCATTGACAAGGGACAGAATGAGGCGGCGCAGGCACTGGGGATGAATTATGCGCAGACGATGGTCAAGATTATTATTCCACAGTCTATCCGGCGTATGATACCGCCAATCTGTAATGAGTTTATTATGGTATTAAAGGATGTATCTCTGGTATTTGCCATTTCGCTAATGGATATTACGACTGTTTCAAAGAACATTATGACAAGTGAAGGCTCCTATCTGGTTTTCGTTCCGGCGCTGATTATTTATCTGATTATTACGGCGTTCTTTACTTGTATTTATAATGCGCTGGAAAAGAAATTTTCCGTGTACGAATAGGAGGAAGAACAGATGGAAAGTAAGTATATCTTGGAGACGGAGCATATCCGCAAGAAATTTGGTGATTTGGAAGTATTGAAGGATATCAATCTCCAGGTAAAAAAAGGAGAAGTAATCTGTATCATCGGCCCATCCGGTGCGGGAAAATCTACTTATTTGCGGTCGCTTAATCAGTTGGAAAAGATTACCAGCGGTAAAATCTTTATTAAGGGAGACCTTTTTTTGCACAGAGAGCATAACCGGACAGTGGAAAGAATTTCCGGGGATAAAAAGCGTGCGCTTTTGCTGGAGATGGGAATGTGCTTCCAGCGGTTTAATCTGTTTCCCCATAAGACGGTGTTACAGAATGTCATGATTGGTCCGGTTACCGTGAAAAAGGAAAAGAAGGACGTTGTGCGTAAGGAAGCCCTGGAACTGTTGGACAGTGTGGGACTGGCGGATAAGGTGGATGAGTATCCAAGCCGCTTGTCGGGCGGCCAGCAGCAGCGTGTTGCCATTGCCAGAGCCCTGGCAATGAAGCCGGAAATTATGTTGTTTGACGAGCCGACTTCGGCCCTGGACCCGGAGTTAGTCGGCGATGTGCTGCAGGTTATGAAAAATCTGGCAAATGACGGAATGACCATGCTGTGTGTGACGCATGAGATGGGCTTTGCAAAGGAAGTGGCAGACCGGGTACTGTTCATGGCAGATGGTATTATTGCAGAGGAGGGGGTTCCGGAAGAAATCTTCTCAAACCCTCAGAACCCAAGGACGCAGAGTTTCCTGAAATCCATCCTCAACACGTAAAAGAGGAGGGTGGAAATGAAGAATGTTGGAAAAAAGGGGCGCAATTCCCTTTTATTAGTGCTGACAGCCTTTATCTGGGGAATTGCCTTTGTGGCACAGAGTACCGGCGGGGATGCGGTGGGTCCCTATACCTTTAACTGCATTCGCTCTATTATTGGAGGCATTGTATTGGTGCCGGTAATCAAGCTGTTAGATGGTCTGCATCTGACAAAGAAGAAGCCTGTAAGCAGTGAGGATTGGAAACTTCTGCTTACCGGGGGCATTGCCTGTGGTATCGCCCTATCGGTTGCCAGTAATCTGCAGCAGATGGGAATTTATATGGGCTCCTCAGCGGGAAATGCAGGCTTTCTTACGGCATGCTATATGCTGATTGTCCCGGTGTTAGGACTTTTCCTGAAGAAAAAATGTGGCTGGAATGTCTGGCTGGGAATTGTAATCGCCGTGGGTGGACTGTATCTGTTATGTATTCATGGGGCTTTTTCAATTCGGTTTTCAGATATTCTGCTCCTGCTCTGTGCACTGTCATTTGCAGTGCATATTTTGGTCATTGACCATTTTGCAATTCAGGTGGATGGGGTGCGGATGTCCTGCATCCAGTTCATAGTGAGTGGTGTTTTATCTGCTATACCGATGTTTTTTGTAGATATGAAGCATTCTGTGTCCGGCATTGCAGCATGGGCGCCGGCTCTTACGGAGCCAAGTGCCTGGATTCCTATATTATATGCAGGTGTTTTATCCTGCGGCGTGGCCTATACATTGCAGATTATAGGCCAGCAGGGAGTGAATCCTACGGTGGCCTCCCTGATTATGAGCCTGGAGTCAGTATTTTCTGTGCTGGCAGGCTGGGTATTGTTAGGGGAGAAACTATCCGGACGGGAGATATTAGGCTGTGTGCTGATTTTTGGAGCAGTGGTTTTGGCACAGGTACCAATAGGGGAAAGGCGGAAGTGAGAAAAGATATGGCAGAGGTTTATGTAACAAGTGCGTTTAGCAAAAATAACAGCGGGGGCAATAAGGCCGGCGTTGTGGTACAGGATTATCATTTAGAGGAAGAGCAGAAAAAAGAATTGGCAAGCCAGTTGGGATATTCGGAAACAGCCTTTATTTCCCACTCGGACTGTGCGGATTTTAAGATAGAATATTTTACCCCGGAGGGAGAAGTCCCTTTATGCGGACATGCCACTATTGCATCTTTTGTTACGATGAATTCTCTGCATATGCTGGAAGATTCCCATTATTCCATTGAGACGAAATCAGGAATATTAAAAATAGATATGGATGAAACCGGTATGGTTTTTATGGAACAGAATAATCCGGTATTTTATGAGAAACTGGAAAAATCGGATTTGGCAGATTGCCTGGACCCGGCTCTTGTGGCTCAGAATCTTCCCATCCAAATTGTATCTACCGGATTAAGGGATATATTGGTTCCCATTGATTCTCCCAAGCATCTGAGAGAAGCCCGGCCGGATTTCAAGGCCATGTCGGCTGTCAGTGAAAGTAAAGATGTCATTGGATTACATGCCTTTTCCCTTGTAAATTCCCATGAGCTGACGGCGGTGTGCAGGAATTTTGCTCCGCTCTATGGGATTGATGAGGAATCCGCTACCGGTACGTCAAACTGTGCGCTGGCATGTTATCTTTTTCATTATGGACAAAAGCAGACAGAATATATCTTTGAACAGGGGCATAATCTGGGCAGTGTTTCACGGATTGTTGTCCATCTGGAGCATGAGAAAGATGCCATTACAAAGGTGGCGGTGGGGGGACATGGCTATTTGAATTTGAAGGAAACCTTCAAAATATGAGGGCATTTACCAAGCGGGGTTCTGCTCTTTTTCAATCGGCAGGGCAAAGCGCGTCACATAATTTTTTTCAAGAATCTGTTTTCCCGTATAAGGCGTTACAAGTCCAATACTGCGTTCAAAACCAGCAGGCGTAAGATTATGTTCCCGTACATAACTGCCAAGGGTCAGGTAGGCATGGATTGACTCGGCATAGGAGCCGAAACAGAGCAGGGAAATGGCCTGGCAGCCTGGAATAACCACTGCATCTGACGGAGCCGCAGAAGGCTCTACTGGTATACAGCAGGTAAATTCCACTGGTTCAATTTTCCATCTTCCCTCAAGAAAATCGGTTCTTTTGTTAATGACAAAGACTGGCTGGGAGGCAAGGTGCCGGATTCCCTTTTTCGTCATGTCATGGGCCAGCTGCTGCATCAAGTCACAGCGAGCCTGCACATTGCGTCCAAAGCCCTCTCTGACACAGCAAACCGTTTCGGGAAGCGTGACGATTTCAAAGGACAGGTGGTTTTCTTTTTCCGTGCGAAGGCGGATTTCATCTACGGTCTGCTGCATAATCTGCAGTTTTCTCTCAAGGGAGGAGAGAAGATTTGTGGAATCACCGCCAGAGGAATAGTAGTCAATGATTTCCCGTGTACCCAGTCCCATTTCTATGAAATACTGGATTTGGATAATCTGGTGTATGTCACTGGTGCTGTAATAACGGTAACCGCTTGTCTCTGACTGGATAGTTGGCGTGAAAAGTCCTCTTTTTTCAAGGCGCATTAAGGTACTTCTGGAAATGCCGCATGCCTTTGCGGCCTGACTGATTGTAAAAAGGGTTTCCCCGTTTTTGGATTTCATATAATTCCACCTTTCTACAATGAGTGTATCAAAAATTGTCATACGCGTCAATGAAGAAAAAGTCCTGATTTACCTTTTACATCAGGACTTTTTATGTTATACTAAAATTATGAGAGGAGGTGTGGCGTTGCTCAGCGAGGAGAAAATCAAAAAAATGATTCGTCTTTCGGATTATGAAAATGGCCAGGGAGGCACGGATTTGAAGCGCACCCGCTATCTGAAAATGGACTATATCCGTCTGAAGGTGCTGAAAACCTTTGTGTCGGTGACAGCCGCCACTCTCCTGATATTGGTGCTGCTGGTGATGTACCATGCGGAATATGTATTGAAAAATGCCATGTCCCTTCCCTTTGATGTTATTGCCTTTTATGGCGGAGGCGCCTGGCTGGTGATGGAAATTCTTTTCATTGTCATTACCTGCCGCATGGCTTCAAGGGAATACGAGGAGTCCCGGGTCAGAGTGAAGGAATATTATGCCACGCTCCAGGACTTGCTGAAAATTTATGAGAAGGAAGAACAGGAACAGGAGGACAGCCGTATATGATGATGACCCTGTTGGTGCTTAAGAGCAGGATTAAAAATTTTTATGAGAAGCATTATCGGATTGCCCGCAGTTTTCTTCGGATGTGCCTTGCCTTTGCGGCTTTTCTCATTGTGACGGGGGAGTTAAATCCGGATGGCTATGAGGGGAGCTACTGGCTGCTTGTGCTGGGAGCCGTGGTCTGTGGCGTGGCCCCGGATATTATATCGGCGTTGTGTGTTCTGCTTCTGGCCTGTGTGGAGATTTCCCAGATTTCTCTGCTGGCCGCTGTGACGGTTTTGCTGTTGGTGCTTGTGTACTTCCTGTTATTTGGAAGACTGGAGAAACGTCAACTCTTTTTGATGCTTTCCATACCGCTTTTATCGGCCATACACATTGGCTATGCGGTGCCTCTTGTAGCGGCGCTGTATGTATCACCGGTGATGATTCCGGCAGTGCTTATGGGAATTTTGCTGCAGTTTGCCATGCGGGGAATCCTGGAATACTCGGCAGCGGTTACAGCGGTATCTGACACGGAAAATATTCTGTCTCCCCTGCAATACCTGATGGATTATCTTCTTCGGAACCAGCTGATGGTAGTGACGATGCTGGCCTTTTGCCTGACCTTTGTCTGTGTATATGTGATTCGCCGGGGAAAATATAAATATGGTCCGCAGATCGGTATTCTGGTGGGGACGCTGCTTTTAATGACCGTGGAGTTATTGAGCAATATTATTCTGGAACTGAATATGGATCTGGCCGTTTTAACACTGCAGGTGGTAATTTCCATGGTCATTACCTATGTGATTCAGTTTTTTCATATTACTCTGGATTATCACGGGACGAGGAAACTTCAGTTTGAGGACGATGAATATTATTATTATGTCACTGCCGTGCCAAAGTTTAAGGTAGCTGTGGTGGATAAGACGGTGACCCGGATTGTGCCGGATGAGGGAGACTCCTTTGATTTGAAAGAGGAGCTGGAGAAGGCACTGGAGGAAGAAGAGGCGGAAGCGGAGTCGGAGAACGAGATGTAACAGAAACAAGGACGGAGAATGCAGATGGATACAATTATCAGTTTTTTTCAGAATTATGTGGCGTGGCTGACGATACCGGAATTTACTGTGACGGATGTTCTGGAAATCATCATTATCGCCTATGCCTTTTATCATATCATACTGTGGATTAAGGATACCAGAGCATGGATGCTGTTAAAGGGTATGCTTTTGCTGGGGCTTATTTTTCTGGCAGCGGTGATTCTGGAGATGAATGTGGTGCTATGGGTGTTCCGCAATGCCATGGTAGTAGGAATTATGGCGCTGATTGTTATTTTTCAGCCAGAACTTCGGGGGGCACTGGAGCAGTTGGGCCGGAAAAATATATTGGGAACTCTGACTTCTTTTGACAGCCAGAAGGCCAAAAATGAGCGGTATTCGGAAAAGACCATTCAGTCTATTATCAAGGCGGTTTATGATATGGCCCGGGTTAAGACCGGGGCCTTGATTGTAGTGGAAAAAAATATCCAGTGCCGGGAATATGAACGCACAGGGATTCCCATTGATTCTGAAATCAGCAGTCAGCTGCTGATTAATATTTTTGAACATAATACTCCGCTTCACGATGGAGCGGTGCTTCTCCGGGACAATCGGATTGTGGCGGCTACCTGTTATCTGCCGCTGTCCAACAATCTGGCGGTCAGCAAGGAACTGGGCACCAGACACCGTGCCGGCCTTGGCATCAGCGAGGTATCGGATTCCCTGACGATTATTGTGTCTGAGGAGACCGGTTTTGTCTCCCTGGCTTGTGACGGCAAACTGTACCGGAGGGTAGATGCGGATACGCTGCAGCTTCGTCTGGCAGAGGCGGCCAGACGGAATCCGGAAGATAAAAAGAAAAAATGGTGGAAGGGAAGGCGGAAGGATGAAGAATAAGCTTACAGGAAATCTTGTGTTAAAAATTATATCCATTGTGGCAGCTTTTCTGTTCTGGCTTGTGATAATCAATATGATAGACCCTACCACAGCGAGAACCTTTTATGATATACCGGTACAGGTGTTAAATGAAAATGTAATTACCTCGGCCAACCAGGTATATGAAATTGAAGATGGCGATACGGTGGATGTCACGGTAAGAGGGAAGCGGAGTTTTGTGGAGACTCTGGGCAACTCTGATTTTGCTGCTACGGCAGATTTAAGCGAGTTATCCAGTGTCAATGCAGTGGGAATTAATGTCAAATTGAAGAAACGCTCCAATTCCAATGTGGAGGTAGAGTGGGGCAATGCGGTAATGAAGGTAAAGCTGGAGGAGCGCATTACCCAGACCTTTAAGGTGGTGGTAGAGCACCAGGGGGACTTGAGTGAAAATTATGTGTTGGGAGATATGGTGGCGAAGCCGAATATTGTAGAGGTTTCCTGCGGAGAGTCTAAGTTTAGGAAAATTGACCATGTAGGCGTTATGGTTATGTTAAATGACGAAAGTGAGGATTTTGAAAAGGAATACAGTCCGATTTTATATGATAAGAACGGGGACGCTCTGGATGGCTCCAATGTGACTTTCAGCAATGACCGGATTAAGGTATCGACTCAGGTATTGGGCACGAAAGAAGTACCGATTTATGTAGATGCCTCTGGAACACCAGCCGAGGGATACCGTCTGGTACAGACGGATTACCGGCCGGAAAGCATCCGTGTCTCCGGTTCTGCCCAGGCGCTGGAGAAGGGATTATCCATTCGGATTCCGATTCGGGTGGATGGAGCCAAACGGGATATTGAGAAGGAAATTCAGCTGGAGGAATATCTGCCGGATAATCTGTCCATTGTAGGGGATACCACCACAATTTCTGTTCGCTGTGTGATAGAACGGAGTGGACGCCGTACCTTTACACTGACTCCTGCGGATATTGCCGTGAAAAATCTGCCGCAGAACTGTACCATGGACTTTTCTGACGCAACCTTTAAGTATTCGGTGGTGGTAATTGGACAGGAGGATGAATTGGAGAAGTTGGACCTTACTGATTTGGGGGCTTATGTGGATTTGACGGGGCTGGGAGCAGGCAGTCATACTCTGGATGTCCAGTTCAGCCTGCCCGCTTCACTGAAAATAAAAAATCAAATCAAGGTTAAAGTATCTTTGAATTATCAAAATACAAGCGAGGAACCTTCTCCGGCTGTGGACACACCGGAACCGGTGGAAGAAACTGGAGAAACAGAGGAAACGGAGTAGGAGAAGCGATGAGTGAACAGAAAAAATCCCGGGGAGCCGCCGGGGCCTTAGTCTGTCAGCTGGTGCTGGGAATCTTTATGCTGGCGGTGACAGTTGTGATACTATATTATCAGAAGCCATGGTCCTCAGAGGACAGGAAAGGTCTCGTTTCTGCAGTGATTTTTTTGGGGGTCTGTCTGCTTATTTATCTGCAATATCTCATTCACAGCCTTGGTCTCCTGTTTTTTGGGAAAATCAGTGGATGCCGCTTATTGGGCTTCCGGTTTGGCCCCTGGATGTGGGTAAAAAAGAAGGATGGCATGTACTGCCAGAAGGTGCCGGGATTTGGAAAGGCTGCCTGTACTATGGTTCCACCAGAGGGGGAGAATCCAGCCCTGCTTTGGCTTTTGGGCGGCGGCCTGTTTTGCTTTCTGGTATCGGGAATCTTTTTGGTGCCGGTACTGGTGTCTGGTGATAGAAATCTCATAACCTGTCTGTGCAGTCTGGGCGCATTTCTGGGATTCGTATATGGACTGCGGGGGATTTTCCCTTTTCCGGGAGATGGGGAAAATTCGGCACATTTATTCTGGCTGCTTCATGGCCGACCGGAATTGAAAAAACGGTGGAGAAATACCCTTTTGATTACGGAGCAGGCGGGGCAGGATGTCCGTCTGCGGGATATGCCGGAAGATTTGTTTTCCCTGACAGGAGAGCCAGAGCAAAAAAACAGTGTGGGAACTTTGTATACTGTTTATTACTGTCAGTATCAAATGGATAAAGGAAACTATGGAGAAGCGGAGCAGCTGTTACAAAAACTTCTGGAATCTGGTGCGGTTCCCGCCTCGATGGAATATCTTGTAAAAATGGATTTGCTGACCTGCAAACTGCTGCAGATACAGTGGTCTGTCGGGGAATCCGAAAATCCGGCTGAAAATGTTCCACAGGAGGAACTGGAAAGGATTTACAACGAATCCCTGATGCGGGAGATGCAGAGAAGGCCGCAAAGTCTGGAGGTTTTGCGAACCAGATACCTGGTGGCCCTCCTGTGGAATAAGAACCTGGAAGACGCAGAGGCCATTAAGGAGCGCTTTGAGGAGATGGCCAGTGCTTATCCTCATTCTGCCGATGCTCAGAGTGAGAGGGAGTATATGGAGGCTGGAGATGGAATTTTTGCTGGAGCTGCTGGGGGGAATACTGGAACTGATAGTGGAAGGGTTATGTGAACTGGGAGCCAGTAAAAAGGTGCCACGGGTACTGCGAATTATAGTAACGGCTGTTCTGGTATTGTTTTATATGGGAATTACAGGGATTCTCCTTATTATGGGAATTTCCGAAATTCGGGATTCTGAAACGGCGGTAGGAGTGATCTTTCTTTTAGTCAGTGTTCTGCTGACGGCTTTTTCCATACACATAATAAGAAGATGTATCATAAGTTTCAGAGGGAGAAGATAGAAGTAAATCCACGAAAAACCGACCTCCTATCGCTAGATTTCTGGTCTGACTTCCGGGGGCCGGTTCACGAGAGCATTTGATGTGAAGCATCATCGTTGCTCGAGTCGATTCGTGGATTTTTGTTATTATAACGGAATATTTCCGTGCTTTTTCTTAACCTCGTCTAAGGCCCTCTTATCAGACAGCATCATAATATCCCCATAAATACGCTCTCTGGTGGCCTCCGGCTTGATAATTTCATCTACATAGCCGTGCATGGCGGCGATACCCGGATTCATGAATTTTTCGTTGTATTCATCAATCTTTTCCTGACGGAAGGCGGCTTTTTCCTCAGGAGCCATATCCTTCATCTGCTTGCCATATAAAATATCCGCTGCACCATCTGCACCCATAACAGCAATTTCCGCTGTCGGCCAGGCGTAGACAAAGTCAGCCCGTAAATGCTTACTGCTCATGGCGATATAGGCGCCGCCGTAGGCTTTTCGCAAAATAACGTTAATTTTAATGGTAGTGGCCTCAGAGTACGCATACAACAACTTGGCTCCGTGGCGGATGATACCCTTGTATTCCTGGTCCTTGCCTGGCAGGAAGCCCGGCACATCGGTGAGAGTAAGAATCGGCAGGTTAAAAGCATCGCAATAGCGGATAAACCGTGCCGCCTTATCGGAGGAGTCACAGTCCAGAACGCCAGCCATAAATTTGGGCTGATCTGCGATGATACCGATGGCAATGCCTTTGATACGGGCAAAGCCTACCACTACATTCCGGGCAAATTCCTCCTGCACTTCCAGGAAGGAATCCTCGTCAACAATACCCCGGATTACATCGAGAATATCGTAACTCTGGTTACTCTGCCCCGGTATAATATTAGTTAAATCCTTATTAAACTTTATATTATTGGTGTAGGACGGAAGAGAGCCTGTGTTAGTGTGTAAATATCCATCTTCATAGCATGGTGGAAGAATAGAAATTAAATCCCTTACCTTCTGGAAGCATTCCTTTTCTCCCGGCATGTGGAAGTGGGCCACACCGCTTTGCGTGGCGTGGACATTGGCTCCGCCCAAAGCGTCTGCCGTAATGTCCTCATTGGTGACGCTTTTGATTACCTTCGGCCCTGTAACAAACATCTGGCTAATGTTATCTATAACAAAGATAAAGTCGGTAATTCCCGGAGAATACACCGCACCGCCGGCGCAGTTTCCAGCAATAATAGAAATCTGCGGAATATAGCCGGAGGCCATGGTATTATAATAGAAGATTTCTCCGTAGCCTGCCAGAGCATTGACCCCCTCCTGAATGCGGGCGCCGCCGGAATCGTTGATGCCGATAACCGGGCAGCGGTTTTCGATGGCCATTTTAATGGCATTGGCAATTTTGAAGCCGTGCTGTTTGCCAAGAGTTCCGCCAATGACGGTAAAATCCTCCGAATAGATGACTACCTTCTGACCGCCAATGGTTCCGTAGCCGGTGATAACACCGTCGTAAGGAAACTGGCCCTTCTTAATATTAAAGGCGTCCTCCAGATTCGTAATGTTGGAGCCGATTTCCCGGAAAGAATCCTCATCAAGAAGCATACAGATGCGCTCTAAAGCGTGGAATTTTCCTAGTTTGTGTTGTTTTTCCATGTTATACATTTTGCATTCTCCATTCTATCCAATATCCATTTCATTTCCTGCTGATTTCCCATATATCGAGGCAATTCCCTGCGCAACAGCCGAAAAATGCTATATATAATGATACCATATGGGGAGGATATGTCAATATTGGAAACTTCTTTCTAAAAACCGAAACAAAAATGCGGGCCGATTCAGGACATTTTTTATGATAAAATACGGGTGTTAAAAAAGAAAATTATTAAATTTTTATAAAATTTGAAACCCAAGGGCAGTCC
>JAFLTB010000075.1 GCA_022510605.1 Lachnospiraceae bacterium | reverse complement strand
TCCGGCACAAATCGTGGTGGGAAAAATATGGCTATCGAGCATATTTTTCCCACTATCCTCCATTCCGGAGCGTCAGTTTCCCGCCAATCCGCAGGCATTTGGAATCTGCTCCATGACCAATTTCCGATGTCACTGCCACAGGAAGCGGGTCTGCCGCCATCCCTGGCGCCTCCACATCTTCTGTCAATTCCAGCACAAGTTCCGCCGCCGAGGGGCGTCTGTTTTTTTCTTCCATTTCCGTAAAGGTCCCCAGCAAAATACCCTGCACCTGTTCAAACACTCCCATCAGCTTCAACTGGTTCAAATGGGATACCAGCTGGGGCACATCCCCGGAAAAGCCCTCCAAAAAGAGAATTTTCCCCGTCATGTCCGGCCAATATTCTGTCCCTGCCAGTTTTAACAGACAGCGGAGATTTCCACCTGCTACGGTTCCCTGCATCCGCTCTCCTCGTAAAAAACGGCAGGAAAAAGAAAACAGTTCGCAGCCATCTTGATGGCTGCCGCCCTGCCTGTAATCCCGAAAGCGTCTCTGCTGAGCGTCTCCACAGTCCCTGACAAGATTGCGAATCTGATATAAATAAGAGGTCTTTCCTGTCTTTGCATAAATGGCATTCAGCACCGTGGTTAAATCACTGTATCCCCAGAAGCGTGCAGAGGAACTGGCAATCCGGTCAAAATCCAGATAGGAAAGCACCTCCACCGCCACATCGCCGCCGGATATATCAAAGATGTCTCCAATCTCTTCATCCTCATAAAAGGCCATCAGCGCTGAAGCCCTCTCCCTGGCTGTACCGCTTCTCACATCGTTTTTTCCCGCAAACAGATATTTGCTGCACACCGGCTCTATGCCAAGTCCTTCTAATACGGTGAGCAGCTGCTCCACCTGGGGGCGTTTCTCTTCCTGTATTCCATTGGAGCAGCTGACAATCCCCGCTTTTTTTCCTTTTTCCATGTTGACCTCCATTCCGGAGCGGCACAAATCGTGGTGTGAAAAATATAGCTATCAAGCATATTTTTCACACTATTTCTCTCTACTCAATCGAAATTACTTTGTAATCTTTATCCTCTACTGCTTTTACCAGAATTTCATCCGCAGCCTCTGCTTTCAAAGTCACCACTGCCGTTCCCTCCTTGTGGCTTACCACTGCCTCTTCTACCTCTGAAAGAGCCTCCAAACATTTTTTTACTGTGGCCTCACAGTGCTCACACATCATTCCTTCAATCTTCATTGTCTTTTTCATTTCTTCTTTCACACCTTTCTTTTCTTTTTTCTTTTTATTCGAGATTTTTTTGTCCCTTTTCCCATTATACATGTCAAACAGGTTCAAACGCAAGGCATTTGTCACCACACAGAAGCTGGACAGGCTCATGGCCGCCGCCCCAAACATGGGATTTAGCTGCCAGCCAAACAGGGGAATCCACACTCCCGCCGCCAAAGGAATACCAATGACATTGTAGAAAAAGGCCCAAAAGAGGTTCTCATGGATATTCCGCAGAGTGGCCCGGCTCAGCCGAATCGCCGCCGGCACGTCACTGAGCCGGCTTTTCATCAGCACCACATCCGCCGCATCAATGGCAATATCGGTACCGGCGCCAATGGCAATACCGATATCCGCCCGGGTAAGGGCCGGAGCGTCATTGATTCCATCCCCCACCATGGCCGTCCTGCCTTTTTCCCTTAAATTGCGGATTACGGCTTCCTTACCTTCCGGCATAACCCCGGCAATTACTTCATCCACGCCGGCCTGGGCCCCAATGGCTCTGGCTGTCCTCTCATTGTCCCCCGTCAGCATCACTACCCGGATGCCCATATTCTGCAATGCCCTCACTGCCTCTGGACTGTCCTCCTTTATCACATCCGCCACAGCAATGATACCGGCAAGACTTCCCTCTCTGGCAAAGTACAGAGGAGTCTTGCCCGCCTCTGCCAATGCCTCCGCCTGGCGCTTTTTCTCCTCTGGCACCGAAGCCTGCTCACATATAAAATCATAGTTGCCGCCACAGAGTGTCATCCCCTGATATGATGCCTTTAATCCATTGCCCGGCAGAGCCTGAAATTCGGATACTTCTCCGGCTTCTATCTGATTTTTTTCTCCATGGGACAGCACAGCCTTTGCCAACGGATGCTCACTCTTTTTCTCCAGTGCACAGGCCAGAGACAGCAGTTCCTGTTCCGTAACTCCATCGGCGGGAATCACATCGGTCACCTCCGGCTGTCCTCTTGTAATGGTACCGGTTTTATCCAGCGCCACAATCTCTACCTTTCCTGTCTCCTCCAGAGAAACCGCCGTCTTAAACATAGTACCATGTCTGGCACCCATGCCGTTTCCCACCATAATCGCCACTGGCGTGGCCAGCCCCAGGGCACAGGGACAACTGATAACCAGTACGGATATGCTACGCGCCAGAGCAAACCCAAGGCTCTGCCCCGCAAGAAGCCACACCGCCAGTGTCACAAGGGCTGCCAGTATAACCGCCGGAACAAAAATTCCGGAGACCTTGTCCGCCACTTTGGCAATAGGGGCTTTAGTGGCCGCCGCATCGCTTACCATCTGAATAATCTGGGACAGGGTGGTATCTTCCCCCACCCGGAGGGCCTCACAGCGGAGAAAGCCTGACTGGTTGACGGTAGCCGCCGATACCCCGTCTCCCACCGTCTTATCCACCGGGATGCTCTCTCCGGTAAGGGCGGATTCATTGACAGCACTGCTTCCCTCCAAAACCACACCGTCTACGGGAATATTTTCGCCAGGGCGCACCACAAAAATATCTCCCTTCTTCACCTGGGCAATGGAGACTTCCTTTTCCTGTCCCTCCTCCACTATTACCGCAGTCTTGGGAGCCAGTTTCATAAGTCCTTTCAGCGCATCGGTGGTTTTGCCCTTTGACCGGGCTTCCAGCATTTTTCCCACTGTAATCAATGCCAGTATCGTAGCCGCCGATTCAAAGTAAAATTCGTGCATGTAGGACATAACTCCCTCCATGTCCATCCGCATCTGGGCATCGGTCATGGCAAACAGCGCATAGGTGCTGTAGACGAAGGCTGCACTGGCCCCCAGCGCCACCAGTGTATCCATATTAGGGGCCCGGTGCCAGAGACTCCGATAACCACTTATGAAAAATTTCTGATTGATTACCATAATGGCTATGGTCAAAAGCATCTGCACCAGCCCCATAGCCACATGATTTTCTGCCATAAAGGCCGGCAGCGGCCAGCCCCACATCATATGTCCCATGGAAACATACATCAGCACCACAAGAAACCCCAGAGAAGCCCACAACCGTTTTTTTAGGAAGGGCGTTTCCCGGTCCTGCAGGGCCTCTTCACCTTCTGAAATTCCGGAACGACTGCTTCCACCGCCCGCTTCCCCTTTTTTTCCGGCCCCATATCCAGCCTCCTCCACCGCCCGGATAATTTCCTCTGGCGATGCACTTCCCTCCACTCCCATGGAGTTTGTCAGCAGACTGACCGAGCAGGACGTCACGCCGGGCACCTTCCGAACCGCCTTTTCCACTCTGGCGCTGCATGCCGCACAGGTCATGCCCGTCACCGTATACTGTTCCATTTTACATCAAACCTCCATTTTCAGGCGCCAGTATTTTTATACTTTCGCCCTCTAAAATTCTTACTTCATCAACTTTTGCAGAGTAACTAACAATTCCTCCACTGTTTCCTCTTTTCCCTGGAGGATATCCTTCGTTACGCATGTGCGTATATGATTGGCTAACAAAACTCTGTTAAAGCTGTTTAACGCCGCATTGGCCGCCGCCACCTGAACCAGAATATCCGTACAGTAGGCATCCTTTTCCACCATACCCCGTATGCCCCGAATCTGTCCCTCGATACGGTTGAGACGATGAATCAAATCCTTGTATTCCTTTTCCGAACGTTCCTTTACCTTGTGACAGCAGGTTTCCTTTTCTTCCATAGTAGCCACCTCTTTTCAGTCCTTATTATATACCCCCATGGGGTATAATTGCAAGAATTTTTTCTTTTCTTTTTGCTCGTATATATTAAAAAATATCTAAAAACATAAAATAAAGTGGCTCTTTTAATTGCCTTCTATTCATTATTATGGTATACTGGACACATAATTGGAATATACGGAAATTTATGGTCGAAAGGGGACATCCAAATGGAATTAAAAGATTTTATGGATTTGTCAAAATTACAAAAGATTCAGGACGATTTTTCTAATGCTACTGGACTGGCTGCTATTGCTGTCGGTATCGACGGAGAGTATCTCACAGAGGGAAGTAACTTTACCGAATTCTGTATGAAATATACCCGTGGCTCCGAGGAAGGAAATCGGCGCTGTGTAAAATGTGATAATGAATGTACCGGCACTTATTTTTGTCATGCTGGATTGATGGACTTCTCCATTGATCTTATGGTGGAGGGTGAAAAGGTTGGTGCCATCATTGGCGGTCAGGTGCTGCCAGAACCACCGGATGAAGATAAATTCCGGGAGACTGCAAAAGAACTTGATATTGATCCGGAATCTTACATAAGGGCACTGCGCAAGGTGCCTATCAGCACGGAAGAGCGAATCCGGGCAGCGTCTGGACTTTTGGAGCGAATTGCAAACCAGTTGGTAAATCTGGAATATTACAAATATCACAATGCCTCTCGTCTGGATACCATGCAGACGGAAATTCGTCAATCCACAGATTGTATCGAAACCATCAATGAGTATACACGGAACCTGAAAGCAATTTCCAGTAAACAGCGTATATTGGCATTAAATGCCAGTATTGAAGCCGCTCGAAGTGGAGAAGCCGGCGCTGGCTTTGCCGTTGTGGCAAAGAGTATGCAGGATCTCTCTACCCAGTCCGAAGATATTTATGGCGATATTGAACACTCTGTAAATGATATTACCAGGACATTTTCTACTCTCTCCGAATTGTTTGAAGAGTAGTTTCATATTAATAACCACAGAGTCAGAGTGTGCTTATATTGTTGTAGTAATCCATAAAAATATGCAGATAAAAAAGGGCGCCGAAAGCGCCCTTTTGTTATTATCTTATTTATTGTTATCTTACATACTTCTTACAGACGTTTCAGATATTCTCCGGTACGGGTATCAATCTGAATCACATCCCCCTGATTGACAAAAATCGGAACGTTGACCTGTGCACCCGTTTCTACTGTAGCCGGTTTGGTTACATTGGTGGCGGTATCTCCTTTGACACCCGGCTCGGTCTCCGTTACTTCCAGTTCCGCAAACATCGGCGGCTCAATAGCAAAAATATTGCCTTTGTAGGAAACCATTTTTACATTGTCGTTTTCTTTTACAAACTTCATTGTCTCGCCTACAGCTTCCTCCGTCAGGGCAATCTGCTCATAGGTTTCATTGTCCATGAAGTTATACATCTCGCCGTCGTTATATAAATACTGCATTTCCTTTTTATCAATATGCGCCTGCGGGAATTTCTCCGTTGGACGGAAGGTTTTCTCCACAACACCGCCATCTACCACATTTCTTAACTTGGTACGCACAAAAGCGGCTCCCTTACCCGGTTTTACATGCTGAAACTCCACAATCTGATATACCGTTCCCTCAATTTCAACGGTTAAGCCATTTCTAAATTCTCCTGCTGATACCATTTGTTCCTCTCTTTCCGCCGCCCTTATTCACGGCACTAAAATTCGTACATCTATTCTCTATTTTATTATACTTGCCTGCATTTTTCAAGTATTTCTTTTGCAATATCTGATATAGGCCGTTTGTCTGTAAAAACCTGTACCTCCGCCGCTCTCTCATAAAAGGGACGGCGCTTCTTCATCAATTCCCGGATATACTCCACATTCATATTGCCATTCAGTATGGGTCGGTTTGTATTGTGGCACACCCGTTCAAAAATGGTCTCCGGCTCTGCCCGTAAAAGTACCACCTTTCCAATGGCCTGGAGCTTTCGCACATTCAATTCCCGCAGGGCCATGCCGCCGCCGCAGGAAATCACAGCCGGGGCAAGTCCTCCTAATTCATCAATCATTTCTGTTTCCCTGTCACGGAAATAAGCCTCCCCCTCCTGTTCAAAAACAGCCGCAATACTCCTTCCCTCTTTTTCTTCAATCCAGCGGTCTGTGTCAATTTCCTCTCTGCCGGACTGGCGTCGCAATTCCGCCGATATCGTAGATTTTCCCACCCCCATAAATCCAATGAGGATAATATGACGCTTCCCGGCATACATCCGGTCAAATACCTCCTTCATGACAGAAACAGGAAGTTGTCCCGGTGCCGAGGTCTGGCCTGCACTGCCAAAGGACACGGAGGAACCGTAGAGCCCCCCGTAGAGCCTGGATTTTTCTCCCATCTTTCCCATGGACATAGTAATCAGAGGAAAGTCGGGGAATGTTTCCCTCATCCGGGCCGTGGCCAGAAGAAGTCTCTCCACATCTCCCTCCTCCACAGGCATACAGGCAAATTTCCCTATATCACATCCACTTTCCTTCGCCTTTGTCAGCTTCTCTACTATTTCATCCTCCGATGGCGTGGCAGAAAAATCGTGGTAGGAGCCAATGACCTTTACCCTGCTTTCCGGATAGCGGGCCTTTCTCTCTGCCACAGCGGCCTCTTCTCTGTCAATCTCCACATCCACATAGTCGGCAATGTTTTGCGCTATTACCTGTTCAATCAGAGCAAAATAATCGAACCGGGAGCCGTTGGCCTCTCCTCCTTCCTGCTCTGTCCGAAGGGTAACAATCAGCTCCTTTTCGCCCAGGCTCTGCTTTAGTTCCTGCACAATGCTCATTAATTCCCTTTCATAACCAGCGTAGCAGTCCACCCGCCACTCTGCCATTTCCACCGGGAGTTCTGCCGCCTCTCTGGCCTGTGCCAGAATACCATCCCGCATGGGCGCTGTAATCGGCACGCATATCTTTGGTCTCATATTTTTCACACTATCTCCATTTCTACACATCTGCACTACGCATAATTTCAATGAATTCCTTAGAAGAATGGGTGATATTTTCACATCCAGCCTCTGTAATTACCACCACATCTTCAATCCGCACCCCGCCAAAATCTTCTATATAGACACCTGGCTCCACTGTAATCACCATACCTGGCTGGATGATAGTATCCTCTTTGGGAGAAAAAGCCGGTTTTTCATGGATGTCCAGTCCCAGGGAATGCCCCAGAGAATGGCCAAAACAGTCACCATAGCCGGCCTCCCGTATCACATCCCTTGCCAGAGCATCCACCTCTTTCCCCGACATTCCCGGGCGGATTCCTGCCAAAGCCCTTTCCTGGGCCCGCAATACTGTATCGTAAATCTCTTTTTGCCTGTCGGAGGCCTTTCCCATTACCAGCGTCCGGGTCATATCCGAACAGTACCCCCGGTAGCGGCATCCAAAATCCAGCGTCAGGAAATCCCCAGACTCCAGCGGCTTATTTGTAGGCACAGCATGAGGCATGGCCGAGTGAATTCCGGAGGCCGCAATGGTATCAAAACTGAGGCCATCGGCTCCCTCCTCCTTCAGGAAAAATTCCAGCCAGGCCGCCGCCTGCTTTTCCGTCATACCCATCTGCACAATAGACAGCAGACGCTCAAAGGCCCTGTCTCCAATGGCTTCCGCCCGTCGGATGCAGGCAATCTCCTCCGCAGATTTTACTGCCCGGTGCTTTGTGATTCCGTCCCCGATTCCCTTAATTTTGACTTTGGCGCCGGCCTTTTCCAGTTCCTTCTGCAGTTTCTCATATTCCGCCACTGTCACGCTCTCATCTTCCATACCAAGGGTTTGGAGCCCCTCCTCCTGCAGGAACTCTGACAGTGGATAATAATAACCTTTTTTATCCCATTCCACCACCTGGAATTCCGGACACTCCTTTGCCGCTGCCAGTGTATAACGGGAGTCCGTCACTACCATGGCCTTTTTCTCAGAGAGATAGACATACCCCTCCCCGGTAAATCCGGCGGTATATCGCATATTCGCCGGGTTGGTAATCAAAAGAGCGTCTACCGGTAGAGCACCTACCGATTTACCCGAAAGTATTTTTTCCCTGATTTCCTTTTCCATCTCTTTCTCCTCTTTTCCTCCCGCTTTTTCATGTATTCCTTTAACACAATTCTCTCCAGCCGCCGCTTTAGGACAATCTGGATTTCCTCTTTTGCATTGATGGGCTTCACCAGATAATTTTTCAACCCGATTCGCTTGGCCCCAAAAATATCCGTAAAGAGCTGGTCTCCCACAAATACAGTATTTTCCGGCCGGGTATCCATTAACTCCATGGCATAATAATACCCCTTTTTGGCCGGTTTATGAGCATTAAATACCGAATGCACTCCAATGGTTTCATTGAAGGAATGCACCCTCTTTTTCTTATTGTTGGATATAAGGCAGCACTCAAATCCAATTTTTTTCAGTCTGGCAAAGAGTTCCTTCGCCATCTGGCTGGCTTCCCTGCCATGCTCCACCAACGTATTATCAATATCAAAGAGGATTCCACGATAGCCCTCCCGGTACAGCCGTTCATAATCAATGTCATAGGTGGAGGTCACTGTGGCATCCGGAAAAAAACGTTCAAACATAGGATTTCCTTCCTTTCTGCCCTATTTTGCTATGGATTTCAGATGAATGATAAACTGTTCCGCTACACGTCCTGAATACCCGCCGTTTCGCAAACTCCAGGCGTTGGCCTGCATAAGCAGCTCCTCTTCGGACAGGGTTATCTCCGGATGTTCTCCGGCCAGTCGCCGTACAATCTCGTCAAAGTCCTTTTTCATTGGCCGGTCAAAATAGATGCTGACGCCAAATCGGGCCACCAATGACAGCTTTTCCTGCATGGTATCCGAGCGGTGCAACTCATCCTGAGACATATCCGAGCGGTCGCTCCAGGTCTCCCGAATCAGATGGCGGCGGTTCGAGGTGGCATAAATCAGCACATTGTCCGGCCGCACTTCCATACCGCCCTCAATGACAGCCTTCAGATATTTGTACTCTATTTCAAATTCCTCAAAGGATAAATCATCCATATAAATGATAAATTTATAGTTGCGGTTTTTCACCTGCTCAATAATGCCGGATAAATCCCGGAACTGGTGTTTATACACCTCCACCAGCCTCAGCCCTCTGTCGTAATACTGATTCAGAATCGCCTTGATGCAGGTGGATTTCCCGGTACCGCTGTCGCCAAACAGCAGACAGTTGTTGGCCTTTCTTCCCTCTACAAAGGCCTCCGTGTTTTCAATGAGCTCCTGCTTCTGTCTCTCGTATCCAATCAGGTGCTCCAGGGTCACATCACTGGTGTGGGTAATAGGGGAAAGAATCATGTCTTCTCCCTTGTGTACTACACGAAAGGCTTTATTCAATCCAAATTTGCCTACACCATAGGTTTTGTAAAAGCCGGTGACAATCCGAAACATATCCTCCGCATTTTCCGCTTTTCCCAAATCTGCCGCCAGAGCCCGCACCTTTTCACTGACACTTTTATTATAGGTGTTTTCCGCCTTTGCCATAGAGCGGTAATTCGTCAAAATGGAAAAGCACTGTACATCCAGCATACACTCTATCTTTGTAAAATCATAATGAAACAGTCGGTAAAAGCATTCCATATCCTGCTTTACTATGGTATTCACCGTTCCATATTCCGATGCCCCCACCGTCTCACAAATGATGCTGAAGGGGTTTTCGTTCATGGCCAGCAGATAGGCAATATAGCACTGCCATAAATTTTCATCGAAGCCGTAGGTGGTGGATAAGTCCAACAGCCGGTAAATCTGGTCGTAGATTTCCCGTACCAGTTCATCCTTCCTGGCAGTCTCCCCGTCCCGCTCCATTTTTTCAAAAATCCGGCCTAAAGACATTAAAATGCTGTCCTCTCCCAGATTTCCATACATAATCAGCCTGGCTGTCTCCTTATACATGGCGGCCCCCTTACATTTCTTCCAAATCAATACACTGAATATTATCTATATTGTTTACCATCGTCATCAAATCTGTAGTAAAGCCCTCCCTGGAAAACAAATAATAATAATCCGCTTCCCTTCCTGCCTGCTCCACATCCTTTAGGAATTTCTCAAAATCCTGCACATTCATGGGCTTTTTGCTCCACTTGCATCCTCCCACTAAAAGCTCTCCCGCCTCGCTTCTGGCAATCAGCGGAACAAAGCCGCTCTTTCCATAGAGACTGCCAAAACTGCCAAATTTAGCCGGCAGACGGTTGTACTGGTTCATCAGTTCCAAAAACTCCCGGCATACCTTGATATATGCCTTTTCCACCACTTCATCCAGATGATCTTTGATATAGCGGGCATAAAATTCCTCTGGCGAAAGCATACTCAGTTCCGATAAATTCGGATAAATCAGCTTGTACCAGAACTGGAGAAAGGAATCCGTAATACCGTATAATCCTTTTTGAATGGTATCCCGCTTCTCTGGCTCATAGGAAAAAAGCTTGGCCGCCACATCCAGCTGCATCAGGTTCTTGATATACACGGAAATTTTGGCCCGGGAAAACTGAGTCCGGTTGTAAAGATAATTCAGTTTCGGCTCATCTTCCGCCAGCACAGAAAGAATGGTGCTGTAAAAGGGAAGTTCCCGCAAAGCGGTTTTCAAAAACCGGCCCGCCTCTCTGTGAAGGGCTCCCGTATCCTCCAAAAGAATCCGTAGAATATTTTTCCGCACTGTCTCCTTGGGATTCCACAGCTTGAGATAGCCCGGGACACCGCCCAGAATGCCATAAATGACAATGCACTCCTCTGTGGTACTGTCCGGGAACCGGTCTACCATTTCCATAAAGGTAAATTCCCGGAGTTTGATAAAAGAGGTGACCTCCGCCGCCATGGCTCCCATGTCGGCTACCATGGAATTTTCCACCCACTGCACCGCTGAGCTGACAAGCAGGGTCAGAACACGTCCTTTAGGCAATCCCGTCATAAATTCTGAGAAACCGGCAAAGAAAGTCTTGCAGCCCTTCTGCATCAAATCAAATTCATCCACAATAAAGCAGACCTTCTGCTTTTCCACCGCCTGCAGCAGCTCCTTTTTCTTTTCCTCAAAATATCGACTCTGCTCTAGCTCCGACAGTTCCCTGGCCTGATAATAGACATATGGCTTATCTTTTACAAACTGCCTTATGAGACTTGTCTTTCCGATTCCCTCTCTGCCGTACACGACGATTACCGCATTGCTCCATGCCTGAAAGGAACGGGACAACATTGCCAGCTCCTGCTCACGACCAACAAACACAGGCTCACAACCTTTCTTTCTTACATCTTATCCGGTGCCGCAAAACCCAGCAGCTCAATACACTGCTCCAGTACGCTCTGCACCAGGCCAATCAGTTTCAGATACGATGCCTTTCTGGCCTCGTCCTCCTCAGCGAGAATTTTAGTTCCATGGTAAAAATGATTCAGCGCCTCGGACAATTCATATATATACTGGCAGATTCGATGGGGCGCCAAATCAGCATAGGCGGATTCCATGGCATCTGCCAATTTGCTCAGGGTAAGATACACAGCAGTTTCACTTTCGCTGACTGGCGGAAGCAGTGCTGCTTTCGGGGAAAGTACCCCGCCATTTTCCCTGTATTTATTAAATAAGGATTTAATTCTTACGATTGTATACAGGATATATGGCCCGGTATTTCCTTCAAAAGAGGCAAACCGCTCAATGTCAAAAATATAATCCTTGGAGGCCTGGTTGGATAAATCTCCATACTTTAAGGCGGCCAGTCCCACCTTCTCGGAAATCTCCTTTGCTTCCTCCTCCGAATAATCCCGGTTCTCCGTTATCTTTTTATAAACTTCTTCATTGATTTGCTCCCGCAGGGCCTGCAGACGAAGCACCCCGCCATCTCTGGTCTTAAATGGCTTGCCATCCTTGCCGTTCATCGTACCAAAGCCGATAAAGTCCAGTTCCATCTCTGCTCTGGCAATCCCCGTCTTTTTCGCTGTGCGGAACACCTGGGTAAAGTGCATGGACTGGCGTTTATCTGCCAGATAAATAATCTGGTCCGGCTGAAACAGTTTTTCCCTCTCCACAATGGTAGCCAAATCGGTGGTGGCATAGAGAGTGGCGCCATTGGATTTGACAATCAGGCAGGGAGGCAGTTCCTTCTTGTCCCCCTCCTCCGTCACATCCACCACTAACGCTCCCTCACTGATGTAAGCATATCCATCCTGCTTCATCTTCTCCACCATATCCGGAATATACGGCTGGGCATCACTTTCCTTTTTCCAAAGGTCAAATTCCACATTCAGATTGTCATAGTTTTTCTTTAAGTCCTCAATGGAAACCTCCAAAATATGCTGCCACAGAGCCCGGTAACCCCGGTGGCCCTCCTGTAATTTGGCTGTAGCCTGCTGTGCTTCTGCCAGATAGTCCTCATGCTCCTTGGAATAGCCGCTGGCATAGGGATAAATCTCCTCCAAATCCCCTATAGTAAAGGGTGGCTCTGACGGATACTCTCCGGTAAAAGCCTCATCAAAATAGGGAAGCTCCGGCTGGCGTTTCTTCACCTCTGTGATAATCAGACCAATCTGCAGTCCCCAGTCTCCCAGATGCACATCTCCGATCACCTTATTTCCCATAAACCGGCAGATTCGTTTCACGCTCTCACCAATAATGGCGGAACGCAGATGTCCTACATGAAGGGGTTTCGCCACATTGGCGCCGCCGTAATCAATCACAATGGTCTTTGGCTTTTCTACTGCCTTAACCCCAAAGCGCTCCTCTTTCAGCATTTCCTCTGCCTGGGCCGCTAACAAGTCACCGCTGACGGTAATATTAATAAAGCCCGGCTTCACTGCCTCAATTTTCTCAAAAAGAGCCTCTCCGGCCAGCCCTGCCACAACCTCCTCTGCAATAACAATCGGGGCCTTTTTATATTCTTTGGCCGCCGCCATGGCTCCGTTACACTGATACTGGCATAAATCCGGCCGGTTGGATACCGAGACAAAACCATACTTTGCATCGTACCCGGCTTTTTCAAATCCTTCCGTCATCTTTTCTGCCAATATTTCCATCACTTTTTTCATCGTCTGTCATACCTTTCTTTTCTGGCAATATCTGCCTCTTACCTTCTATTCTAAACTTAAATCCAGATTTGTCAATATTTCAAAATAATTCTCAAAGGTTTTTTGGCAGCAAAGGGGATTATCAATGATAATTCCGGGAATCTTTGCGCCAATAATGGCAAAGGCCATCGCCATGCGGTGGTCTTCATAGGTCTGGATTGTAGCCGGTGTTATCTCCCCTGGCACAAGGCGCAGACCATCTTCTTTCTCCTCACAGGAAATGCCAAGCCGTTTTAATTCCGTCACAATCCCCCGCAGACGGTCTGACTCCTGCCTGCGGATATGAGCCACCCCGATAATTTCGGTAGGAGAATTGGCAAACACAGCCACTGCAGACAGGGTCATGGTCTGGTCGGAAAAATTGCTCATGTTCAAAGTTATACCGGAAAGCTTCCCTGGCTCCGGCCCTGTCACCCAGATTCCCTCCGGCTCCTCCCTTACCTCACAGCCCATCTGTTCTAACACCCGGAGAAACTGAATATCCCCCTGGGTACTGTCAAAATGCACATGGGACACCACCGCACGGCCGCCGGTTACTGCCGCCATTCCATAAAAATAGCAGGCCGCCGACACATCCGGCTCAATCTGGTACTCTCTGGCCTTATAGCACTGTCCCGGCAGGATTTCATACTCCTGCTCACCCCGTTGCCGCATCTGACAGCCAAATTCCTCCATCATCTTCATGGAAATTGCCACATAGGCTTTGGCGTCTCTTTTCCCCGTCAGTCGAATCCGAAAGCCCTTCGGGCAAAATACACCCGTCAGAAGCAGTGCGCTTAAAAACTGGCTGCTCTCATCGATATTTAATGACACCTCCTGGCAGTCTGCTTCCTCTCTGCCACAGATGGCAAAGGGGAAGGCGTAGGGCTTTTCCCGGTATTCAAATTTCACTCCCAGTTGCTCCAAAGCCAACAACAGCGGCCGCATAGGCCGGGCCTTCATCTGCTCCGAGGCCGTCACCTCATACCGCCCTCCGGACAGCGCCAGCATGGCCGTCAAAAAACGGGCTGCTGTTCCTGCGCTTCCCACATAGACAGAGACCTTCTCTCTTGGCACCATGGCGCCACAGCCTTCTATTTCCACCTCGGCTTTTTCTTCCCGGAGCCGCACAGAATAGCCCAGGGTCTGCAATGCCTGCATAAACACCCGGGAATCCTCACTGAACAGCACCCCCTTCAGCACACTTTTCCCCTCTGACAAAGCTGCCAGCAAAAGAGCCCGGTTGGTAATACTTTTGGAACCGGGAACGGTAATCTGCATATTCGGGGGATGGGAAAATGGTTTCATTCGGAATTTGTCCATGGTCGTTCTCTCTCCTCTGATATCAAGCGGCAGGCGTATTCCTTCGCAAGCCGCTCTTTAGCATGATGGTGCCATCATGCTAATAAAGCGCCCCCGCATTGCTACGGGGGCGTATCATTTCATTTACAGTTTCTGTCTCTTATTTGCAGAAAGCCTTTACTTTCTCGTAGATGCTGTCTGCGTCCAGTCCGTATTTTTTCACCAGTTCTACTGCCGGGCCGGATTCGCCAAACACATCGTTAATACCAATCTTGCAAACTTTGGTTGGACATTTCTCTGCCAGCACGTCACATACCGCACTGCCGAGACCGCCAATGACAGAATGTTCTTCCACCGTGACAATCTTGCCTGTCTCCTTAGCAGAGGCAACAATCAAGTCCTCATCCAACGGCTTAAT
>JAFLTB010000074.1 GCA_022510605.1 Lachnospiraceae bacterium | reverse complement strand
ATAGTATTGATGCACAGCCGAGAAAATGCGAAGCATTTTTCTCGGCGTGCTTCCTTCGCTGACGCTCCGGAATGGAGGATAAGATGCGAAAAACAAAGATTGTCTGTACCCTGGGCCCAGCCACGGACCGGGAAGAGATTTTAGAAAAACTGATTGAGATGGGAATGAATGTGGCGCGGTTCAATTTTTCCCACGGAACCTATGAGGAACAGCAGAAACGGATGGACCAGTTTCGCAGTATCCGGGAAAAATCCGGCAAGCCGGTGGCTATGCTTTTAGATACTAAGGGGCCGGAAATCCGTCTGGGCAGTTTTCAGGGAGGAAGGGCTGAACTGGAAAGCGGACAGATGTTTATACTGACTACAGAAGAAATCGAGGGCAACAAAGAGCGTGCCCATGTGAATTATTCCCAACTGCCGGAGGATATCCAGGAGAATGCCCATATTCTTATTGATGATGGTCTGGTGGATATGATTGTAAAAGAAATAGGGGAGACGGAAATCCGCTGCCAGGTAGTCAACGACGGCGTGGTGTCTGACCACAAGGGCGTCAACGTGCCGGGCCTGCATCTGAATATTCCGTACTTGAGCCAGAAGGATAAAAATGATCTGGTGTTTGGTATCAATAACGATATTGATTTTGTGGCGGCTTCTTTTGTGCGGAGCGCAAAGGACGTTCAGGATTTGCGGGCGTTTCTCCAGGAAAATGGCGGCTACGGCATTAACATCATTGCTAAGATAGAGAATGGTGAGGGTGTAGAAAATATTGATGAAATTATTGAGGCCTCCGATGGCATCCTGATTGCCCGTGGTGATATGGGTGTGGAGCTGCCGGAAGAGGAAGTGCCGGTAGTGCAGAAAATGATTATTGCCAAGAGTTACCTGGCAGGCAAGCAGGTGATTACCGCTACCCAGATGCTGGACTCCATGATACATTATCCACGACCGACCCGGGCCGAGGTGACAGATGTAGCCAATGCGGTCTATGACGGCACCAGTGCTATTATGCTGTCTGGTGAGACAGCGGCAGGAAAATTCCCGGTGGAGGCACTGGCCACGATGATTCGGATTGCCATCCGGACAGAAGAAGACATCGATTACCGCAAACGGTTTTTTGCCAAAGAGTGGCAGGAGAATCCTGACATCACCGATGCAGTATGCCATGCTACCTGTACCACAGCCTATGGCTTAAATGCCTCTGCTATTGTAACGGTTACCAAGTCCGGTCGGTCTGCCCGGATGATTTCCAGATATCGTCCGGCTTGTCAGATTATCGGAGGTACCACTTCAAAGAAGGTGTGGCGTCAGCTTGCCCTGTCCTGGGGTGTGTCGCCGGTACTTCTGCAGGAGAAAACCGATGTATTTGACTTATTCTCCCATGCGGTGCAGACAGCAGAAAAGCAAGATCTTCTGGAGACGGGAGATTTGGCCGTAATTACCTCTGGCGTACCGATTGGAAAATCCGGTACCACGAATATGATAAAGGTAGAGCGGGTGGAGTGAGCCACCTAACTCCGTACAAGTTTGCGGTAGGCAGAAGGAGACATGTTCTCAAATTTTTTGAAGGTGTTGGTAAAATAGTACGGCGTACTGAACCCCACCCCCTCCGCAATTTCGGCAATGGTTTTATCCGTATTATGAAGCTGCCACTTGGCAACCTTAACCCGTGTCTGGTTGATGTAGTGGGTGGGGCGCATATGCATATGTGTCTGAAAGAGACGGCACAAGTGCTGAGGAGAGACGTTGGCAAAGGCTGCCAGCGTGTCCAGAGTGAGGTCATTGAAATAATACTGTTCAATATATCGTTTGGCAAGAAGAAGGGCTGGGTTTACCGCCTCTTCTTCTTTTCCTGTCCGGCTCTTTTCCTGGTGGGCGTAAAAATCCATGAGATAACTGTATACAAGAGCGGAATTTTGACACCGGCTGTAAAAAGTATCTTCGGTAGAGAGAAGGTACATTTTTTTTAACTGCATTTTTAATTCCTTCATGGGAAGGTTTAAGTATATCTGGCTGTCACCCAGTGACAACAGAGGAAAAAGAGTCTCCTCGTAACGGCTGCCAAAGGAAACCCAGTGGGTGGTGCAAAGCCTGGTAAGAGGCAGAATCCGGTAAGGGCAGTGGGCCCGGATAAAAAATCCCATGCCGGGTGTAATGCGAAAATCCTCATGGTTTACGGTAAAACGGAGTTCACCCTCTTCCACAAAAAATATCTGATGGTATAAATAGCCTTCTTTTTTATCGTCCTCTGACTGGTACTCATTGCAACCCACAGCCCGCATAAAAATGGGGAGTTCGGCTTCCTTGCCGATGGAGGGATAAGAATTGATGGTTTTGTGTGGCATGGGAACACCTCCTTTTTATAATATTTTAGCATAAATAAATAATTTTCCACAAGAGAAAAATCAAGTTGCGAATATATTATAAAAATATCAACTGTATCTATGGAAAAGCGAAAATATTATATGTATTATATTAGTAACGAATATAAAATATGAACGTAGATGTGCGGTAACACGTACAGGAAAGGAGCAGTGAATATGCGAAAAATGCGAAAACTAATCAGCTATGTATTAGCGGTGGTAATGTGTGTTTCCTTACTTCCCCTGCAGGTGCAGGCGGCTGAAAATGAATCAGAAGTGGCGCTGGACTTATCAACGTGGGCTATACAGAAGGAAGAGGAAGGCCGTCCAACGTATGATGCAGCGACAGGAACCATCAAAGCGGTAAACATAGCACAGTTTATTGTGGACTTACCACGGACCGTAAATACAGGAGAGACCGTGCTTGTAACGATTACGGGCAAAAATAACGGAACCCTTGGTTTCCGTTTCTGGTTGTCGGATAAACAGTTTAGTAATCTTTCCGAAAATCCGAAAACTTCGGATTCTAACTTTGAAGGGAAGTTTGGAAGCGGAGATTTTACAATTTCATATGACCTGACATCCAAAGGTGCCGCCTCCACGCTTCTTATTAAAGGGATAGAGTATGGCACCAATATGGACGATGTTGAGTTTTCTTCCATTAAAGTAAAGTATGGTGCTGAGAGTACGAGCAGGGAGCCAAAAAAACCGTATGTCCCAGAAGAGGAGCAGGCCTATGATACAGATGCCCTGACGCTGACAAAAAGCTTTCGGGAGTACAATAAAAAATCAACAGCGGCGGTAGACAGCCTGCTGGTAGCACAGCGTTTTATTGCAGACCCTACCACAATCGAGTATGATGGCAGACTGTATGTGTATGGAACAACCGATGAAATTGAGTTTGATAAATATGGCAATGTAATTGAAAATGAATATAACACCCATACCATGTCCTGCATATCCACCGATGATTTGGTGAACTGGAAGGACGAAGGAAAAATTGATGTAAAAAAATTGACAACCTATGCGCAGAAATCCTGGGCGCCATCCATTGTCAGTAAAGAAATTGGCGGCAAGACAAAATTCTTTATTTACTATACAACAGGTGGTGATGGTATCGCCGTATTAGAGGCAGATTCCCCTACGGGACCATGGAAAGACCCTCTTGGAAAACGTATCATTGACCGGAGCCTGCCTACCTGTAGTGAAGCAGAAGTACCATGGCTTTTTGACCCAGGTGTATTTGTCGATGATGACGGTAGTGCTTATATTTACTTTGGCGGAAATAACAGTGGTAATAACGCAGGCCGTGTCTGCAAGCTGAATGATGACATGATCAGCCTGGATACGGATACCATGCATACGTTAGACCCATACTATTATTTTGAGGACAATGAAATTAATAGAATTGGTGATACCTATTATTATTCCTACAGTACAAACTGGTCAGCAGACCTGGCAAACGGCAAGGATCCATATACCGGTCAGGCATGTATTGCATATTACACAGCAGATAATCCGTATATGGAAAATTGGGAATATCATGGAACGGTATTTGCTAATCCAGGAAATTTATATGGACGTGCGTATAATAATCACCACCATATGTTTACCTTCAAAGGAGAGAATTACATTTCATACCACACAACATATCTGGAAGAGACTCTTTACGGGACCACACGGGGATACCGCAGCCTTCATATTGACAAGCTGGATGTGGAAGCAGACGGAACATTGTCTGCGACAGCTACCTATGCCGGTGTCGGGGGAGAGGGCAGGCTCAATGCTCTGGCAGAAAATGATGCCAATATCATGTCAGATAATGGAGGAGTAACCACGGAGTTCTCGGCAAGCCAGCAAAAAATGGCAGTAACAGAAATCCACACCGGCGACTGGACGAAAGTAACCGGCGCTGACTTTGGCAATGGTGCAAATAAAGTAGGAGTGACATTATCCTCTTCGACAGACAAGGGAAGCATTGAGATTTATATGGACGGAAAACCGGGAGACAACGCAGCTGTAAAGATTGCCACGGTGCCCCTGAAAAACACATCAGGAAATGATGTTTACAAGACGGTAGAAGCGGCGCTGAGCCAGGTAGTAACCGGTACACATGATTTGTATTTTGTATATCGGGGAAGCGGTTATCAGGTGGCCTCCTGGAAGTTTTCTACAGGTACTGTAACACCAGAGGAGCCAACACCGCCGGCTGCATCACCAACTGTATCACCGACACCAGCACCGCCGACGGCATCCCCAACCATAGCCCCGTCACCAACGCCGGATGCTGGAAAGGTGACTGTAAAACAGGCAGTTATTAAAAAAGTAAAAAATCAGAAAGGTAAAAAAGCAAAGGTAACACTGAAAAAAATATCCGATGCAGCTGGTTACCAGGTAGCTTACGCAACCAATAAAAAATTCAAAAAGGCAAAGAAAAAGGAAACAAAGAAAACTTCTATTACTCTGAAGAAGTTAAAGAAGAAAAAGTATTTTATAAAAGCACGCGCCTACCAAATGGCAGACGGCAAAAAAGTGTATGGTAAGTGGAGCAAAGTAAAGAAGATAAAAATCAAAAAATAAGCGCGTGTCAATGTGGAAGCAATAAAAATATCGCAGTAAAAAAATAAGGAGGCTGTCGTACAGGTAATTAGTACGCAGCCTCCTTTCACAAATGAGAAGTATTGAATTTTTCATGATATCCTATGACACATACTCGAACAAAAATTGAAATATCCTTGAAAATCAAGTTGTAATATGTTATATTTTAATAGTTTTATATTTATAGAAAACTTCAGTATTAGAGATATATGCAATTATTTTGGAATGGAGGTTATATGTGATGAAGCCTATTATCCCCCACCAGAAGAAAACACATGATACTCAACTAAATAAAAAAGAAAAAATCCTCATTTTTGAAAAAATCGGAAAAACCATCATTGTTTTTTTGGCAGCCCCTGTTTTATGCTTTTTGGGCATCAGCAGTCTTTTTGAGTGGACATATATCAGTCAGAATGTAAAGGAAACCTGCGAGTTTGTGAAACATGATTTCTGGTTTTTGTGCGCACTGCTGGTGAGTGCGGGCTTGCTGTTTTTTGCCCGCAAAATTATCTCAAAGCTCAACAGCAAAAAACTGTTCCTTGCTTTGCTCTCGCTCTATCTGATTGCAGGTTTTTATTTGCTTTTCAACGCCGAGCCTATCCTTCGTGCTGATGCAAAAATTATATATGAAAATGCATCAGCGTTTAACCAAGGGGACTTTTCGTCTCTCGCCACAGGCGGGTATCTGGCCAGATATCCCCATCAGTTGGGATTGGTCACTTTAGAGCGGATTTTCATATTGTTTGGCCCATATATCAGGCTATTCTTTACACTGAATCTGCTGTTAGTAATGGGTATTAATTTTTTTCAGTGGAAAATCGCAGAAATTTTATCAGATGGCAATGCTTTAGCTGTCAATTACACAATCATATTCTCGTTCTTCTTTTTGCCACAGTTGTTTTTTATCCTCTTTGTCTATGGTTTAATTCCTGGTTTTTGCTGCACGATTGCAGCAGTCTATTTTATGATGCGATATTTTTGTAAGCGGAAACTATGGGAGTGCATATTAAGTGTGGTTTTCATTGCCCTGTCATGTGCGCTGCGCAATAATTTCATGATTGCAGCCATTGCCATGTTTCTAGTTTATGTGTTGGATTTTTTTCGCAGTCAGAAAAAATCCAGCCTTATTCTTGCTGTCGCTGTTATTCTTTGCTCTGTGTTGTTGCCGAAAGGGATTAACGCCTGGTATCGGTATGAAAGCAAGATGGATTTTGGTGAAGGAACCCCTAAGCTGCTGTGGGTGACCATGGGGTTGCAGGACGCCGACCCATATCTTTTGGGAGGCTGGTATAACAACTATGTAGCAGAGGTTCCCCAAAAATACCAATATGATTACGATTTGTCAAAGGCGCAGGCGAAGATGGATCTACAGGAGCGGCTGGAATACCTGAAAGAAAATCCCGGTGAAGCAGCCACCTTCTTTCATAACAAGATTAAGTCCACCTGGCTGGATCCGTTGTTCCAATCCATTTGGACTGGTTCGCTGCCAGACTGTAACCAGCACATGTCGGCCAAAATGTTGTCCGATCTCTATAGCGGTAAGGGAGGGTATTTGTATATCACCCGCTTTTTGAACATTATCCTAACCCTGATCTATCTCTTGTCACTGGTTTATCTTATTTTTGCAATGGCAGAGAAAAAGATTCGTTGTGAAGCGCTATTTGCGTATTTGTTCTTTTTAGGAGGGTTCCTCTTTCACCTGGTGTGGGAGACAAAGAGCCAGTATGTATATCCCTATGTATTTCTACTCATCCCCATGGCGGCAATGTCTGTTGAGCGCCTCAGTGTGAAAATAACGGTCAGGTCTCAAAAATTTAGAGAGTCTAATTGATACAAATAATGGCAATCTTATCTCCAAAATTCAAATAATCTCGCAAATGCAAGGGACTTTGCCTGCCATTCAATGTTAAATGACGTTATGGGATTGTTGTAGGAATACAGCTGAATAAAGTTCATTACAAAGCTTACTATAGTGGACATTATCATCAGCTTATTCAGGTGTGCTTTTGTATTTTCGCGGCATTTTTGGTGGACAACAAAGCATATTATCAGAGCTCCGAGAATTAACTGCCACGCAAAATCTACACAGTATCTTGTGCCGTAACCGCTTTCCCAAATGGAAAAAATGATGGCAAATGGACACGCTATGCACACAGCGATAATCAGCAGAGTATAAAGTTTTTTATTCGGATTTTTAGATAATCTGTACGCTTTGAGTGATTTTCCATAAGCCAAAATTGGCATAGCTCTCCATAAAAGTCCGAGAGCAGCTCCTGTTGCAACGAAATAATATCCCTGCGGTTGGAATAAATATGGACGCTCGGCAGTTAGGAACGGGAAATTTTCAAGAAATTTCGGAAATGCCAAAATATAGTTAAAAAATCCTATCCATACAAAATGTGTGTGATACTGCGCATGGGTAAAATCATTGATGGTAAGTGAATACTGTATTCCGAAATCGAAAGGATTTCCGAATCTGGCATAATTGTACCATATCTGAATCGAGCCTATCAATGCAAAAGGCAGCAGTGCACACAGTAAATACGGTGCATAATATTTTACCCTAGAGCCTTTTTCGTTTTCATATATAGATTTTTTCTTTCTGAAGCCCGCCCAAATAAACAGCAGTGCGGCAATACAGTAAACAGCAAGAGTAGGCCTGCACAGAACGCCCATACTCAGACAGAAGGAGGAGATAGCAAGTCTCCAATTCTTTATTTTTCCCTTACCTATTACATTGGAGCTTATCAGAAAATATGCGCCTGCTGTTACGCACAGAAATCCTGAGGTCTGTGCAATTTCGTAAAAATTCGCATAATAATAATTGAAAAATATTCCTGTTGAAAACTGTATGATAATAAGTCCTGTCAAAACAAGTGACGCATATGTATTGCGGAAGAATTTATCCATAAATGACAGATAAAGTTTTGTCAGGAAGAAAATACCAAGAACTCCAAAAAGCCATACCGCCCAAATTGACGGGAAATAATACCCCGTTAATTTATGGTATGGTAAAAACAATGCCAGTACAGGTCCGATTCCGTAATATGAATAGTATTTTCCGTTGTACAGCAGATGGTCCCACGGATATGCACCTATATCAATTCTCTGACTGCTGTCATATGGATTTTCTAACCCCAAAAGCGTTTCATTCATGTCAATATCTAAATCCGTTCTTCCGTTTTCAAATGAATCGACTATTTCTTTTGTAATCTGATTACCGTCTTCAAGCATAAAATCACTGTGAATACTGTGATTTTTGTTACAATAACGAGACATATTAGTTATAAAAAGCGAGGCTCCGATAAGGACAAATGTGAAGCACCACGCACATATGGCAACCGCCTTGCGCCTCTCAGAGTATTTTCTGCGCAGAAGCTGCCGCGAGGAGAGTGAAAAAACTGCAAGACTTCCGAGAAACATCAGCAAAAACCGTATTACCGAGAAATGAAGCATTATCGGCTTGTTCACATAAATTCCGGCAATCGTCACATGTTCTCCGGATTCGGTATTGAAGGAGATTTTCAGGTTTGAAACCTTTCCTGAAAAATTACAGGGAATAGTCTGACTTCTTTTATTATTACGTATCACCTGTGCTGTGGCTATACCGTATCTGTAGTCAGCGGCATAAGTCTCATCGGACATATCTACCGTAAATGTAACGGAGCTTTTTTTGTTCGATTTGCCTTTAATAGTCAGTGTTCCCACATTCATATTGATTCCTTTGAATTCAAGAGAAGTAAGACCTTCTGAAATATTCTGCCCGGAAGAAATATTAAAATTCTGCATAACAGACGAACTTAATTCAAGCTGTTTTTCCTCAAAATCTCCTGAAAGCAAATGAGCCGAATTAAAGTTAAACACAAACAATTCAATTGCAAGGCAAACGACTGCCGAACGCAGTGTGGACCAGAATATCGGCTTAAACTTGTCCGGGACACGGCATTTAAGTGAGACGGCAGAAATAATACACATTATTCCGCACCAAAATGTAATGTATTTATAGCCGTCAAGATACAATATATTTGTAATATCGAGTATAAGTATAATCGCTGAAATTATCAGACATGCAAGGATAATCTGTTTTGAGTGTTTTTTAATTTTTTCTTTCAGTCCGGATTCTCCCTTACCTGTGTGGGCAAAGACAACACCTGACAAGGAAAGATAGATTATGAAACTGAGAACAAAAAATGTAATATTCATATATACTTTTCCTTTCCAAACTGCTTGTTATATTTTGTCGACTCTGAGCTGCAGTATGTATTTTTTATTATACCTTGAAAAGTCAGAAAATCAAATATTTATTTGTGGCGAAATACGCCCAAATAAGCGAAAAACAACAATTGACAACAATTGGCATGGTTTTGCTTTTGTGATATAGTGTGCATACAATTAAAAAGCGTGGGATGGAGCAGGCAGAGGGCAGGGAAGAGGTCAGTACATGAAACAATAACAAAAGGGCGCTGCCAGCGCCCTTTTCATCATCCTAAAATCACTTTCCTGAAATTCTTTTTCCCCTTTTTCAGCACCAGGCCGTCTCCGGCAAAGGCGCTCTTGTCATACGAGGTTTTAATGTCAGTGACCTTTTCTCCGTCCATGCTGACCCCGCCCTGTTGGACAGCCCGGCGTGCTTCGGATTTGGAAGGTACCAGGCCGGAGGCGTGAAGAAGGGTCAGTATATCGACAGCGCCGTCAGTGAAAACCTCCTCTGTCAGTTCATAGGTCGGCATATTGGCGGCATTTCCACTGGAGAACAGAGCTCTTGCGGCATCCTGGGCCCGGTGGGCTTCCTCTTCGCCGTGAATGAGCTTGGTCAGTTCAAAGGCAAGAATTTCTTTCGCTTTATTCAATTCACTGCCCTGCCAGCCCTCCATGGCCTCAATTTCCGAAAGAGGAAGGAAAGTCAGCATTTTCAGGCACTTAATGACATCGGCATCGTCCACATTTCTCCAGTATTGGTAGAACTCAAAGGGAGAAGTTTTCTCTGAATCAAGCCATACGGCGCCTTTCTGGGTCTTACCCATTTTCTTTCCCTCGGAGTTAAGCAGCAGGTTAATCGTCATGGCGTAAGCGTCCTTGCCCAGTTTACGGCGAATCAGTTCAGTACCGCCAAGCATATTGCTCCACTGGTCATCTCCGCCAAACTGCAGGTTACAGCCGTATTTTTCGTACAAAGCCATAAAGTCATAGCTCTGCATAATCATGTAGTTAAACTCCAGAAAACTCAGTCCCTTTTCCATCCGCTGCTTGTAGCACTCTGCCGTCAGCATACGGTTTACGCTGAAGTGTGAGCCTACCTCCCGGAGCAGTTCTATATAATTCAGATTCATCAGCCAGTCGGCATTGTTTACCAACAGAGCCTTTCCTTCGGAAAAATCAATGAATTTGCTCATCTGCTTCTGAAAGCAGTCGCAGTTGTGCCGGATGGTTTCCTCTGTCATCATCTGGCGCATATCCGTGCGGCCGGACGGGTCGCCAATCATGGCAGTGCCGCCACCAATCAGGGCAATGGGTTTGTTGCCTGCCATCTGTAGTCTTTTCATCAGGCATAATGCCATGAAATGGCCTACATGCAGGCTGTCTGCGGTGGGGTCAAAGCCAATATAGAACGTGGCCCTTCCCGTGTTAATCAGTTCCTTAATTTCTTCTTCGTCTGTCACCTGGGCAATAAGCCCTCTGGCAACCAGTTCATCATAAACAGTCATTTTGCTCTCCTTTCAATAAAAAAAGCTCCGTCCCCAAAAGGACGAAAGCCTGTGCTTCGTGTTACCACCTTTATTCACAGACAACTCACATTGCCTGCCTCCTTCACTGCCGCACCATTTTTCGTATAAAAACGGGTCTTGACAGTGTTGCAGAGTAACGCCTGCCTACGTCACAGCCTACTGACAGAACATGGGATGCGGTATCTCAAAAGTGAAACAGCGCCCCTCTGCGTTGGGTGTGCAGCTCAAAGAGGTATTCATAAGAAGTTTTCCCTGCCCCTCTCAGCTACCGGTTGCTCTCTGTTGGTTCCCCTTCTTACTACTTATTCTTATCAAAGCCTTTAACAAATGTAATTACATTATAGGAAAGGAGAAAAGATTTGTCAAGAACTTTAAAACCTCTCAGATAAAATGATTCGCTCCACATGGAAGTTTCCGTTTTCCCTTGTACCCATCTCCCATTTTACCAATGTCAGCTTCTCTCCGCAGACTTCAATGCAGGTGATACACCGCGGATGTACGCAGCTGCCGGTATTGATGTAGTGGGAACTGGCAGACAGCATAGGCCGGTGGGTATGGCCGGTGATGAGAGTACGGTGATGGTGGTCTGCCCATTCGCTGAGCCGTCGTTCCGAGCGCTGTTTAGTGGTGTAGTTTTTGGCGGCGCTGGTAGGGTCCAGGATGCCCACCTGCTCCAGGGGTTTCCAGAGATACCGAACCAGGAAGCAGTTGACCCGCCACAGGGTGGAATTGAAAATGGTAGCCTGATGGCCGTGGGTCAGGTACAGGCTGTTTCCAGTGCAGTCGTTTTTCAAAATCATCCCGGGATAATACTGAATATGGGGGAACAGGGGCCGGTTAGACTGGCTGACACTGCAGGGATAGGTGGAGCATTTCTTTCGGGAAAAGGAAGGATATTTTTTTATCATGTCGTGGTTGCCATAAAGCATGTATAGCCGGTTTTGTTTGTAAAAAAGAGAGAGCTGCCAGAAAACGTCGTTGTGGATTTCTTTGATTTGATCCATACTCCGGTTTTCCCAAAGCTCGTCACCGTCCCCCAGTTCAATGTAGGTAAAACCGTGGTGGTAGTAATGCTTCAGGGCAGCAAAGTATAAGTGCTGGTTTTTGAGAAAATTGTCATTATGGGTTCCGTTTCCCCGGTGGCAGTCGCTAAACAGCACATAGCGGGTATCGGCATTCAGGGGCAGGACGGGGGCCTGCAAAAAAGATTTATCCAGACGTCGTCGGCAGCTCATAGGGAACCTCCTTATCTCTTTCTTTTTTTAAAACGTTTCAGTCGCAGCATCCGCCGGAAAATAAATGGCAGATAATAGTACAGATACAGCAGTTTGTCACAGGTCAGGGAAAAGGGCCGGGTGACAAAGCGGTATAACCGGCAGAAAAGATGATTTTTCCATTGGACATAACAGCGGTGCAGTCTTGCCAGCCAGGAAATGTGATGGCTGGAGGACTGAAAGGTAAAAAAGACATCCATGTAGTACATAGACAGGTTAATGTCTTCTACCTGGTATCCCGCCTGATGGAGTGCGTTGATAAAGGCATTGCGCATTTCAAAGTTTGGGAAACGGAGGGAAATTTCCAGGGTCAAGTCTTCCGGCTTGGAAAACTGCCCAGGGGAAAATATGGTGAGCCACCAGTGGGACTTACTCATACGGGCCATAGGACATCCCCGATAAAACAACTCCGTGGTCATTGGCAGATATTCCTCTGGCTCTGCTGCATGGAAAATAGCAGTTTTTCTCTCCCCGGGCGTCAGAATAGTGTCTGCGTGATAAACACCGATTTCACTGCCGGTGGTGATTCCGTACTGGCCCTTCCAGAATTCAATGAGCCAGGTTTTGCCGTCATAGTCAAAGTAAATAGGTTGACAGTCGAAAATCATGTTGAAAAAAGGGGCGGCTTTGTCGAAAATGCTCCCATATCCATAAGACTTCTGCCAGGCATCCAGCTGGCTGGTAAAGACATCCTGCTCTGAATCGTAGTGGTACCCAAGGGGGGAGGTCAGTTCGTCCAGAAGCTGGGATTTTTCACAGGGGGACATGCAGCATACCCTGCGAATAATTTTCTTTTTCCTGAAGTGGAATAGAATGAGGCACAGGATTGCCAAAAGTAAAAAAATAAAAAGGATGATATACATAAGTTCTTCCTATCTTGCGTTTCTTAGTGTATCTTATGCAAAATTTGTCGAAAGGTGCAGAAAAAAGAAAGACACAGCAGAATGCCCCAGCCGTGTCTTTCTTTTTGGATAAAATTTGTGAATTACATGTATTGCATCAATCTTTTTCTTTTTTATTTTCAATCCAGTAGGCCCATGCAGAAATTGCAACGACTACCAGAATGCCAATAACAATTCGAACAATCATGGTTTGTCTCCTTTCCTCTATATTTTATTAGAGGAAAGAAGAGCCTTTTTCACCATCCTGATTGTGTATATAACGGATGACCGTGTCCAGGGTATTGTCAAAGGGCAGCGGAAGCTGTCCCCTTGCCAAACCAGGAAAACGTGGCAGCAAAGGCGGCCGGCTGACGCCGCAGAAGGCACTGCCCTGGCGGTAAAGAAATGATTTCCGGCCTCTTTTTGCACAGTCAATAATAACGCTTGCACTCTTGCCGCCAGTAATCTCACTGGTAGAAATATCATGATACAGCCGGGCATGGTAAGTCCGGTAGTTCTGGGCAGAAAGAGGAATTTTATTCTGATAGCCGGCATAAACAGCCGCGGAGGATTTCTCTGCATGAATGCCAGCAAAAAAAAGAGTGGCGGCCAGGAGCCATAAAAAAGCGCTTTTGTTAAAAAAACGATTTCTTTTGAACCATTTCATCGCAAAAATCCTCCTTTCTCTCCAAAGGGTAATTCAAATGAAAATACCCAAGTGGAATCTACTTAATCATACACAAAATCGGTGGAATTGTAAATTGGAAATTTTTGAATTGAAAAACAGTTTACAAAAAATAACATAAGAGCGGCTCGCAAGGCGAGCCGCTCGTTGTTTAACTATGTTTTTAATCCAAAATAATTATGCCAATTCGTCTACCAGCTTTTTCAGTGCAGCTAATGCCTCATCTGGAAGCTTATCATAACCATCTTTGTCTGTAGCAAACTTCTCTACCGCATCTACACGGTTCTGCATAGCACCCTTCAGGGCTGCCTTATAGTCTGCATTGTTCAAGTCCGGAACGAAGCCTTCCCAATCCATAATCTCAATGTCCTCAAATGGACCCCACTGTTTGAAGTTTGCCTTGCCTTCTACAATGGCTTCGAGAATACCAAGAGTATCTTTTGGCTGTACCTTCTTGCCCAGGAAATCTCCGGTGTTTACGATGTAGCAGTCTACGTTCTTCTCTTCCACCAGTTTCTTGAACTTCTCATAGTCATTTGCCAGTGGATAAGTACGGAATGGATTTGCATAAGGTACAATACGAAGTGCATTCAAATCAGTACCAGCGGCTACACGCTCTGCGGTAGAAGTCTTGGTAGCCAGGGTTGCACCCATAACGGAAGCCAGGGCAGAACCCTTCAGTTTTACTACCGGCGGAATGCAAGGGTCTTTCATAATCCAGATAATGGAATTTACCGGAGCGTCAATTTTGTCTACACGGTTTGGAGACCATAATTTGGATTTAATGGCACGTCCGTTACCATTACGGATATCCTCTGTTACCAGCTGAATTTTGCCGTCCTCATCCAGAGTAGCGGAGCAGTTCTGGGCGGTAAGCAGATATTGGTTATCCGGACAACCGGTTGGGTAGTCCGCTGTTTTGTCAAAGTAAGTAGGCTCCAGTGCAATGGAAGCACAGGTGTCGGTGTTGATGATGAAAGCGTCGTCATGAAGAACCGTAACGCCATATTTTCCATCATGTTTTGCATGGGTCAGAGTGGACTTACCGGAACCGGAAAGACCGAATACCGATGCCACATATTTGGAGCCGTCTGCCAGTGTGTACTCCTTCTGTCCGCCGTGGCAGGAAGCGTAACCGTTACGGTTTGCAATGGCCCATGCCATGGTCAGAGTACCTTTTTTGTGCTCGCCGAAGTATTTCATACCAAGGATAGCGGCACAGTTTTCATTGGTATCGAAGTAGCACAGAGTCTGGTCGTCGCTGAGACAGCTGTAATCTACATCCGGGCTGGCGGTCGGTTTCCACTGTGGGTCGGAGAAGA
>JAFLTB010000073.1 GCA_022510605.1 Lachnospiraceae bacterium | reverse complement strand
TGAGAACCTTAACGCGCAAGCGTTGCCGGTTCGAATCGATTGGATGATATCTCTTGTTTATATTTTAAGCTATTTGTCAAATATCATACACTAACAAAAAGAAAAGGTTGACATCTGCCTACCTTTTTGCTACACTACAGGTATACAAATGTATACTACCTGTCAGTTGTGTGCTGGCGGTTATGACTTTTTCGGGAAGGAGGCCATATGGAACGCATACAGTTATCCGAGGGAGAGTGGAAAATCATGAACCGGCTGTGGGACGCTCCCTATCGCACAATCCGGCAATTGACAGAAGATTTATATGAAGAGACCGGCTGGGATAAGCACACGGTCATTACTCTGTTAAACCGCATTGAAAAAAAAGGGGCGCTTTCCTACCGGCAAAACGGCCGGGCCAAGGAATTTTATCCCATTGTTCCCAGGGAAGAAATTTCCCGGAGCGAGACAAAAAAATTTTTGCAGAAGGTGTATCAGGGAAGTCTAAGTATGATGGTACATTCTATGGTGGAGCAAAATTCTCTGTCCGGGGAGGAAATTGACGAGTTGTATCAGATATTGAAGGAGTCCAGACGGGGAGGTGGAAAGAACAATGGTTAGCGTATTAATTATATTATTGGCTCTGGTGCTTTTAACATTTTTGTTTCTCTATGCCCTGGGCTGCAATATGGTGATGATATTTTTTGAGATTGGCCTTCTGGTACTTCTTCTCAGTATGGTGCGAATCCTGTTTGGCCGCCATATCCGGGCCAGTGTTATGTATGCTCTGTGGGGGCTGGTGCCACTGCAATTTATTTTTTCTTTCTTTTTTACAATGGGACTGAGAAAACCCTTTCTGGCCCAGTCCTTTCAGGAAGGAGATATAATGCCGGTAAAAATAAATCTGGCAGCCCTTCATATTCCATGGTGGCTTTTTGGGATATGGTTCTTTGGGAGTCTGGCAGTATATGCCTGGCTGTCCTATGTGAATGAAAAATTCCGCCGCCAGCTTTTTGATACACGGATAACACTGCCGGTCCCGGCGCCCTGGCCGGTGTACCAGGTGCCGGGCTTATCCTCCTCCTGTGTCATGAGGGTGAAAGGAAAAAAGGGAATTTATCTTACGGAAAGGACAGCAGCGGATGAGGAAAAACTGCCCTATGTACTGGCCCATGAAATCAGCCACCTAAAGAGACATGACATGTTCTGGGGGAAAATCCGGTGCGCAGTACTGGTTCTCAACTGGTTTAATCCCTTTATCTGGCTGGCTGTTTTCTGGTCGAAGCAGGATGAAGAAATGGCCTGTGACGAGCGGGCCATCCGCAAACTGGGAGAACATGAGCGGGATGCCTATGGCCGTGTGCTGGTGGAGATGATTGAACAAGCCGGGGACGGGCAGAGGATTTTTCATTTGTCCACCACCATGGCAGCCGGAAAACGGGAGATGGGAAAAAGAATCCGGCGCATTGCAGGAAGGCCTAAAAGCAAACTGCTCAGTGTCCTGGTGCTGTTTCTGACAGTTCTGGTCATGTGTGGCATGACCTCTCTGGCAGCTGGGAACCGGGTGTCGTTATCCACCCCGCAGGAGACGGTACAGCAGTACCTCTATTACTGGAATCAGGATTATCCGGAGGGTATGGCAGAATTGCGGGTGCATGGGGAGATACTGTCGACCAGGGATACCATTTCCCTTTTATCCTGCCAGGACGTCACGGATGAAAAGCCGGTGCAGGGGGAATATCTTGAAGAAGAGGACAGGGAGGAATGGGAGACGGGGGCATATTATGACAAATGCCGTTTGAGACTGGGAATTGAGAGGGGGAATTTGGATTATGATGAGGAAAAGAACAGGATTATGAATGAAACGGAAAAATCCAGGGAGATATTCTGGCTGATTCGAACTTCCGAGGAGTCAGACTGGCAGATTCTTGCCAGCACCATGGACGCAGGGCGCTTCAAATAAGAGGCGCCCTTTGTCATTTGCCGTCAAAACAACTCGAATTATTAAGAATTTATAAATAATAAATAAAAAAATGTAAACAAAAAATAAAAATAATGCTTGAAAAGTGCGACATATCGGTATATACTTATTTTGTTGTCAGTTTATAGAAATTTTATAAATTAAAAATAAGGAGGTACTGAAATGGACAAACTGAAGGTGTTGATAGCAGAGGATAATCCCCGTGTGGCCGCTACCATCGAATCTATTTTACAGGAGGATTCAGAAATTATGGTGGTGGGAAAAGCCGAGGATGGAATGGAGACATTGGAGATGATTCAGGAGACGGAGCCGGATGTGCTGCTTCTGGATTTGATTATGCCAAAACTGGATGGCCTGGGTGTTATGGAGAAGATACACACGGAGCCCATGACGGTGAAAAAACCGGAGGTTGTTGTCATTTCCGCCATCGCCCAGGAACGGGTCACAGAGTCTGCCTTTGCGCTGGGGGCGGCTTACTACGTGCTGAAACCCTTTGAGCGGGAAGTGATTTTATCCCGGGTACAGCATTTTAAGCCGGGAGCCAGGGCAAAATTCATTGTGGCGCCGGAGGAACGTGGCCGCAGCGATGAGATGGCCCGGTATAATCTGGAATCGGATGTAACAAACATCATTCATGAAATCGGTGTTCCGGCGCACATCAAGGGCTATCAGTATCTGCGGGATGCCATTATGATGTCGGTGGATGACAGCGAAATGCTCAATTCCATTACAAAAATTCTATACCCTTCCATTGCCAAGCAGCACAATACCACTCCAAGCCGGGTGGAGCGGGCTATCCGCCACGCTATTGAGGTGGCCTGGAGCAGGGGCAAGGTGGACACCATTGACGAACTCTTTGGCTACACGGTAAACAATGGTAAGGGTAAGCCTACCAACTCGGAATTTGTGGCGCTGATTGCGGACAAAATTCGTCTGGAGCAGAAGATGCGGATATAAATCCCCGGTTTCCGTATGGATGTAGGTGTCAAAAGGGTGCTGCGCACCAACCGCACACAAATATGTGGTGTTGCAAACTTGTTTGCAAACACACATATTTGTGCCGGTTAAGCACCGTAGGTGCTTTTGACACCTGCATTCTCTGTATGCATATTGACCTTGCCGCTTTTAGTGGTAAGTCCTTTTTACATAAAAATACAGTTTTTTTAAAAAATACGGGAACTGGATATAGAATACCGTTTCTTTTTGGCAAATTTTTCTTCCCTGTGCAAATTTACGCTTTGCACCACTTCAAATATAGTGTATAATGAATATGTGTACTTTTGAAATGAACCGAAAGGGAGGAAGATACAGTGAAGAAAATTTTGTTTGTGGCTTCGGAGTCTGTGCCTTTTATCAAGACGGGCGGCCTGGCGGATGTAGTTGGCTCTCTGCCAAAATACTTTGACAAAGAGGAATTTGATGTACGGGTGATGCTGCCAAAATACACCGCTATTCCTGAAGAGTACAAAAAACAGATGAAGTTTGTGACGCATTTTTATCTGGAACTGGCCTGGAGAAAGCAGTATGTCGGCGTATTCCAGTTGGATTATGCCGGTGTGATTTTCTATTTCCTGGATAATGAGTTTTATTTTAGCGGGGATAAACCTTATGGAGAGATATACCAGGACATTGAGAAGTTTGCTTTCTTTGACAAAGCAGCCCTTTCCACACTGCCGTTGATTGAATTTCGGCCGGATATTATCCACTGCCATGACTGGCAGACGGGACTGCTTCCGGTATATCTGCAGGATTCCTTCCAGCAGGGGGATTTTTACCGGGGCATTAAGAGCATTATGACGATTCATAACCTGAAGTTCCAGGGAATCTGGGATAAAAAGACCGTTATGGATACGGCAGGATTGGACGCCTACTATTTTTCACCGGATAAACTGGAGGCCTATGGTGACGCCAATTATTTAAAGGGCGGCCTGGTCTATGCCGACCAGATTACCACCGTCAGCGACACCTATGCTCAGGAAATTAAGATGCCATTCTATGGCGAAGGGCTGGACGGCCTGATTAATGCCCGTTCCAATTGTCTCACCGGCATTGTCAATGGTCTGGACTATGACGAGTACAATCCGGCCACCGATTCTATGATTGAGGCGCACTACGACGCAAGAACCTTCCGCAAGGAGAAGATTAAGAACAAACGGGCTCTGCAGAAGGAACTGGGACTGGCTCAGGACGACAAAACCTTTATGATTGGTATTGTGTCCCGGCTCACAGACCAGAAGGGCTTTGACCTGATTGATTATGTGATTGAGGAAATCTGCGAGGAGGGAACCCAGTTAGTGGTTCTGGGAACAGGCGAGGAAAAATATGAGCATTTGTTCCGGCATTATGCATGGAAGTACCCGGATCGTGTATCTGCCAATATTTTCTATTCCAATGAGCGTTCCCACAAGATTTACGCTTCCTGCGATGCGTTTTTGATGCCGTCGCTGTTTGAGCCATGCGGGTTAAGCCAGCTCATGAGCCTGCGCTATGGCACCGTTCCAATTGTAAGAGAGACCGGAGGCCTGAAAGATACGGTGGAGCCTTATAACGAATATGAGGACCGGGGAACCGGATTTTCCTTTACAAACTACAACGCCCATGAGATGTTACATACCATCCGTTACGCCAAGGATGTGTACTATAACCGGAAGCGGGAGTGGAACAAAATTATTGACCGCGGCATGGCAATGGATTTCTCATGGAACAATTCCGCAAGAAAATACGAGGATTTATACCGCAGAATGTAAAAAACACTTGAATTTTCTGGAAGAATTGAGTAAAATAGATTCTAGAAGTTTGTGCAAAATTTAACAAACTAAAAATTTAACTATATTTTAGGAGGAAATATCATGTCAGTAAAAGTAGCAATCAATGGTTTTGGACGCATTGGACGTCTTGCATTCAGACAGATGTTTGGTGCGGAAGGTTATGAAGTAGTAGCAATCAACGATTTGACAAGCCCTAAAATGCTTGCCCATTTGTTAAAGTATGACTCTTCTCAGGGTAAATACGAGAAGGCAGATTCCGTTACTTCCAGTGATGATTCCATCACCGTAGACGGAAAAGAGATTAAGATTTATGCTTTCCCGGATGCTAACAACTGCCCATGGGGTGAGTTGGGCGTAGATGTAGTGCTTGAGTGCTCCGGCTTCTACACCTCCAAGGAAAAAGCACAGGCTCATATCAATGCCGGTGCAAGAAAGGTTGTTATCTCCGCTCCGGCAGGAAATGACCTTCCTACTATCGTATACAATACCAACCATGAGACACTGAAAGCCAGCGACACCATTATTTCGGCAGCTTCCTGTACTACCAACTGCCTGGCTCCAATGGCAGCTGCACTGAATAAGTATGCACCAATTCAGTCTGGTATCATGGTAACGATTCACGCATATACCGGTGACCAGATGACACTGGACGGTCCACAGAGAAAGGGTGACCTGAGAAGATCCCGTGCCGCTGCTGTCAACATCGTGCCAAACAGCACAGGTGCAGCAAAGGCTATCGGCCTGGTTATTCCGGAGTTGAACGGCAAACTGATTGGTTCCGCTCAGCGTGTACCAACTCCTACTGGTTCTACCACCATCCTTACTGCAGTAGTTAAGGGCAAGGATGTAACCGTAGAAGGCATCAACGCAGCTATGAAAGCAGCAGCCAACGAGTCCTATGGTTATAATGAGGACGAAATCGTTTCCTCCGACATCGTAGGAATGAGATATGGTTCTCTCTTCGATGCAACCCAGACCATGGTTTGCAAGGTGGATGATGATACCTATGAGGTACAGGTAATATCCTGGTATGACAATGAGAACTCTTATACCAGCCAGATGGTTCGTACCATTAAGTACTTCAGCGAGCTGGCATAATTTTACAGGATAAGATAGACCTACAAGGGTCCGGTCGGTTGGACCGGGCCCTTTTGACATAGGAGCCCTTTGTAAAGGAAGGCGTTCGTTGTTTGTAGGGCGTATGGTTCATTATAAAAAAAGCAAAAAAGCAGAAATGAGGAAAATCATGTTAAACAAAAAATCCGTAGATGATATCAATGTAAAAGGAAAAAAGGTACTGGTGCGCTGTGACTTCAACGTACCATTACAGGAGGGAAAAATCACCGACGAAAACCGTCTGGTGGCAGCCCTTCCTACCATTAAAAAACTCATTGCCGATGGCGGCAAAGTAATCCTCTGCTCCCATCTGGGCAAGCCAAAGGGAGAGCCGAAGCCGGAACTTTCCCTGGCACCGGTGGCTGTTCGTCTTTCCGAACTGCTGGGCCAGGAGGTTACCTTCGCTGCTGATGCCAATGTAGTAGGCGACAATGCCAAGGCAGCAGTAGCAGCCATGAAGGATGGCGATGTGGTACTTCTTGAGAATACCCGTTATCGTGCCGAGGAGACCAAGAATGAGGAGGCATTTTCCAAAGACCTGGCTTCTCTGGCAGATGTATTTGTCAATGATGCTTTTGGTACGGCTCACAGAGCACACTGCTCCAACGTAGGTGTGACCCAGTATGTGGACACGGCAGTAGTGGGCTATCTGATGCAGAAGGAAATTGATTTCCTGGGCAATGCGGTAAATAATCCGGAGAGACCATTTGTTGCCATTCTAGGCGGCGCTAAGGTTTCTTCCAAAATTTCCGTAATCAATAACCTGTTAGATAAAGTAGACACCCTGATTATTGGCGGTGGTATGGCGTATACCTTTATGGCAGCCCATGGCGAGCCGGTGGGTAAATCCCTGTTAGAAGAGGATTACAAGCAGTACGCTTTGGATATGGAGAAAAAGGCGGAAGAAAAGGGTGTGAAACTTCTGATTCCGATTGATACAGTAGTGGCTGATGATTTCTCCAATGACGCCAACTTTAAAACGGTAGGCCGCGGTGAAATTCCAGACGATATGGAAGGTCTGGATATCGGACCGGAGACAGAGAAACTCTTTGCAGATGCAATCAAGGGTGCCAAGACAGTCGTGTGGAATGGACCGATGGGATGCTTTGAGATGCCAAACTTTGCCAAGGGAACTGTGGCAGTAGCAGAGGCCATGGCAGGACTTTCCGGCGCTACCACCATCATTGGCGGCGGTGACAGTGCAGCGGCAGTAAACCAGCTGGGCTTTGGCGATAAAATGACCCATATCTCCACAGGCGGCGGTGCTTCTCTGGAATTTTTGGAGGGCAAGGAACTGCCAGGTGTGGCAGCAGCCAACGACCGCTAAAAAGGTTTGGAAGAAAGGAAGCAGATTCATGAGAAGAAAAATTATTGCGGGCAACTGGAAAATGAATAAGACGCCAAGTGAGACCGTTGCCCTGATTAACGAATTAAAACCACTGGTGAAAACCGATGAGGCAGACGTGGTATTCTGCGTGCCGGCGGTATCTCTGACAAAGGCCATTGAGACCGCAGCTGGTTCCAATATTGAAATCGGCGCTGAGAATATGTATTTTGAGGAAAGCGGCGCCTACACCGGAGAAATTGCGCCCAATATGCTGACAGATATTGGCGTGAAATATGTCATTATCGGCCACTCTGAGAGAAGAGAATATTTTGCAGAGACCGACGAGACCGTAAATAAAAAGGTAAAGAAGGCTTTTGAACACGGTATTACTCCGATTATCTGCTGTGGTGAGAGCCTGACTCAGAGAGAGCAGGGCATTGCCATTGACTGGATTCGCCAGCAGATTAAAATTGCATTCCAGGAAGTGACGGCAGACCAGGCAAAGACGGCAGTGATTGCCTATGAGCCAATCTGGGCCATCGGTACCGGCAAGACGGCTACCTCAGAGCAGGCCCAGGAAATCTGTAAAGCCATCCGTGATTGTATCGCAGAGGTTTACAGCAGTGACGTGGCAGAGACCATCCGCATTCAGTACGGCGGCAGTGTAAATGCCGAAAATGCGGCAGAACTGTTCTCTATGCCGGATATTGACGGCGGACTGGTGGGCGGCGCCTCATTAAAACCAGATTTTGGCAAAATTGTAAATTATAAAAATTAAATCAGGAAATAAGAAATAGTTCCAAGAAGGAACATTCATTATTTTCACCGAAAACAGCAGAGCATATATATGATTTTATAAATTATGTGTATGCTCTGCTTGCTAATAATGTAATGGTAAGGAAACACGCAGACAGGAATCTGTGCCCGGCACCATCTTGCGGGGCGCAAAAGTTACAGGAAAGGAGAAACCCATGAGAAAGACAGGAAAACGAATTTGGGGGATTGTGCTGGTGCTGGCTCTGGCATTGCAGTTTTTGCCGGCGGACTTTGCTGCAGTAGAGGTAAAGGCGGCAGGAGATGAGGATGCAGTCGCCAGTCCAAAATTTTCAAAAGATAGTGGAAATTATGACAATGCCTTTACATTGACTCTGACTGCAGAGGCAGGAGCAAAAATTTACTATTCCACCGATGGAAGTGTTCCGTCACCGGAGCGCATGGCGAAAGGGGATGCCCGGGTGTATGAATATACCGGTCCCATTACTGTGAAAGACCGCACAGGAGAGCCCAATGTGTTGGCCACACCGGAAAATGCGGCGAAAATGGCTCAGGATAAACGATATATCGCCTCGGATGAGCAGGTGGCAAAATCCACGGTCATCCGTGCCATGGCGGTAAATGGGGGAGAGGAAAGTCCGGTGGTGACAAAGACTTACTTTGTCGGGACGAACCAGACCACCCGATATGAGGACGTGGTGGTACTCTCGCTGGTTACCGACCCGGAAAATCTCATGGATGATAATACAGGAATTTTTGTAACTGGAAATTATGACAATTACAAACAGCATGGAAGAGACTGGGAGAGAGAAGCCTACGCGGATTTTTATGAAGAAGACGGAAGCATTGGCTTTGGCTACGATATTGGAATCCGTGTGCACGGTGGATATACCAGACAGTACCAGCAGAAGAGCCTGAATGTATATTTCCGTGAAGAGTACGGGCAGAAAAATCTGAAGTATGAGCTGCTTCCCGGAGCGGTCAATGTAGCAGGGGAGAAAATGAAGAAATACAAAAATTTTGTCCTCCGCAGTGGCGGCAACGATTCCCTTCTTACCAAGACAAGGGATGTATATATTCAGAGCCGTGTGTCAGACCGCAGCATGTCCACCCAGGCCTTTCGTCCCTGTGTGGTATACCTGAATGGTGAGTATTGGGGACTTTACAACATTCAGGAAAAATACAGCGACAACTGGCTGGAGGAAGAATTTGGTGTAAACAAGGACAACGTGGTAATTATCAAGAACGGCGAGGTAGACGAAGGGAATGATGGGGACATTGCCCTGCTTGAAGAACTGGAGGCTCTGGCAGAACTGGATATGTCCCAGGAAGAAAATTACCAGAAATTTCTGGATGCCGTAGAATTACAGAGTTATCTGGATTACTATGCCACAGAACACCTCATTGGAAATACAGACTGGTCTCTCCATCAGAACAATCAGTTCTGGCGTTCCCGGACGGTGACAGACAATAAATATGAGGATGGCAAATGGCGCTGGATGCTCTATGACACGGAGTTTAGTATGAACCTGTATGGAGGAGCCTCCGGCGATACCATTTCCAAAAGTGATGACCCGCTGTTTAACGCTTTGTTAAAGAACCCGGATTTTCGACGGGATTTTATCAATACAGCAATGGATTTGTTAAATGAAAATTTAAATTATGGAAAATACAATGCGGATTATACTGCCTTTACCGCCTTCTACGCCACCCTGATGGAGGAGCAGAATCAGCGGTTTGGAAATGATTGGGGAGGTACGAGTATGGATGCCTTCAATGGCAGTGTTCAACAATTCCAGACTGCCTGGAATGGAATGGCATCCCGGGTAAAGAGTATGCTGAAGACGCATCTGTTCGCTTCCAATACGGTGAAGGTTTCTGTTTCCTCCGACGTGGCAGAATCCATTACCATTAATACCCTTACAGAACCTGTGAAAGATGGTGCCTGGAGTGGAACCTATTACCAGGAAGCACCAATCCATGTGTCTGCCCCGGCTGTAGAAGGCTATAAATTTTCAAACTGGGAGGTAACCGGCGGCACGGCGGCAGAACAAACCTCCGCAGCAACCGATATCACCCTGACAGGAAGCAATGTTTCCATTCAGGCGGTGTACGAAGAAGCGGAAGAAGTGACATCACCGCCAGAGCCATCTCCTGGCTCGGATGTCACACAAACTCCGGATAAACAGCCGGATAAACAGCCGGAGGCCACACCGGCGCCATCTCCGACACCTGAGCCGAAACCGGAAGTTAAGGCTCCGGAGAAGGCGAAAATAAAGAAACTGACATCGCCAAAGAAACGCCAGATGAAGGTGCGGATTAAGAAGCAGTCCGCCGACGGTTTCCAGATTGTATATGCTGGAAATAAAAAATTTACCAAAGGGAAAAAGAAGGTATATACAAAGAAAAATGTGAAATCTTTCAAGAAGCTGAAGAGAGGAAAACGTTATTATGTGAAAGTCCGTGCCTACCGAAAGGATGCGGCGGGCAAACGCATATTTGGGAAATTTAGTCCGGTGAAGAAAGTAAAAGTCAAATAACAGCGAAAAACCTCTCTGAACTGTCAGCAGACAACCAGGAGAGGTTTTTTTTACAATAATATTCACGAAAGATTTGACATAAATCAACATATCTTTTATAATGATAGAATAAACGAAAATGGATGACTGAATGAGGGGCAGACCGCAAACCGTGGCGCTCGTCGTTCATGAAAGGAGAATAATAATATGGGGAAGGAACAGGGACGGTCTTTAGTGTTTACCAATGACAAGTGCATTGGATGTAATAAGTGTATTAGTGTGTGCAGTTGTACGGGTGCCTGCATATCCCGTGAGATGGACGGAAGGACACGTATTGAAGTGGATGGTGACCGATGCGTGGCTTGTGGTGCCTGCTTTGATGTCTGCGAGCATGGAGCCAGGGAATTTATGGATGATACCGAGCGTTTCTTTGAGGATTTGAAGAAGGGAGAACAGATTTCCCTTTTGTTGGCGCCGGCCTTTAAAGCCAATTATCCACATGAGTACGAATCCGTTCTGGGCGGATTAAAAAAGATGGGTGTCAACCACATTATCAGTGTATCCTTTGGTGCGGATATTACCACATGGGGATATATCAAGTATATACAGGAGAACAATTACCTGGGTGGCATATCCCAGCCATGTCCGGCGGTTGTCCGCTATATTGAGTCCTATCTGCCGGAACTTCTGCCAAAGCTGTTCCCAGTGCAGAGTCCGATGATGTGTGCCGCTATTTATGTGAGAAATGAGATGAGGGTGACGGATAAACTGGCCTTTATCAGTCCTTGTATTGCAAAGAAAATGGAGATTGACGACCCGAACAATAAGGGAATTGTCTCCTATAATGTCACCTTTGATCATTTGATGAAATATGTTCGTGAGCACAATATTTCCGGACCATTACAGTCCGATGAGATTGAGTACGGTCTTGGCTCCATCTACCCGACCCCGGGCGGCTTAAAGGAAAATGTATACTGGCTTTTAGGTGAAAGCGTTTTCATCCGTCAGATGGAGGGTGAGAAACATATGTATCATTATCTGGAGAAAAACGCCAAGAAGCTGGCGGCGGGCCAGACGCCGTATCTGTTTGTAGATGCGCTGAATTGTTCTGCCGGCTGTATTTATGGAACCGGCTGTGAGGCAGACAAGGCAGAATACGATGATACGCTGTGCGCTCTGCTTCGGATTCGGGAGGAATCCAAGAATACCAAGCGGAGTAGCGCCTGGTCGAAAAAACTTTCCCCGGAGAAGCGTCTGAAAAACCTGAACCATCAGTTCCGGAATTTGAAGTTGGAAGATTACCTGCGTAAATACACCGACCGCTCAGCAAACTGTTTGGTAAAAGAGCCTAGCCGTGAAGAGCAGGAAGAAATTTTCCGTGATATGAAAAAATTTACACTGGAGGATAGAAAAATCAACTGCTCCTGCTGTGGTTATGATACCTGTGCCCTGATGAACAAGGCTATTTTCAATGATTTCAACCAGAAAGAAAACTGTATCTACTATACGAAGAAGGAAGTAGAGGAGCAGAAGGAAAAGTCTGAGGAAATGGCATCCGTGTTAGAGAGGGATATGGGATTAATGCATCAGCAGAGTCAGATGATTGTCGATATTATCGACCAGGTCAATCAGGATTTTACCTCCCTGCATCAGGCAGTAGACGAAATGGCAGTTGGAAATGAGAAAAATGCCAAGGAGAGTACCGAGATATCGAAGGATATGAGCAGTGTAACTGAGTTCTGTGAAAGACTGATCGTTTCTATGGACGGCATCAATGAATTTTTACAGGAATTGTCAGCCAATAATGAGGAAGTAGTAAGTATAGCGTCCCAGACCAATTTGCTGGCCCTGAATGCCAGTATAGAGGCGGCCAGAGCGGGAGAGGCTGGCAAGGGCTTTGCCGTGGTGGCGGATGAAATTAACAATCTGGCTACCGGCTCCCGGGAGACAGCGGGCCGAAGCAATGACAGTCAGGAAAATATCATGAATTCGGTAAGCGCCATTATAAAAGAGGCACACACTCTGCAGGAGACAGTGGAGGCAGTAAATGGAAAAACACAGAATCTGGCTTCTTCCACCAGTGAGATTGAGGCCTCCATGGCTACTATTTTAGAGACGGCAGACAGTGTAAAGGAAAGGCTGAAGAAATTGCAGGAAGAAGGTAGTGAAGTAGAAGCGGCCTTAGAATCCCACTAGGGATGAGTTATCGCTCTGTGTAAGATGCCCCTCTATATAGATGGATGGATTTTGGGAGGAGAACACTTTGAGTATAGTATGTGTTGAACTTGACAAGTGTGTAGGGTGTAATGCGTGTGTACGGGCCTGTCCTGCCGGGGATGCCAACGTGGCTCGTAAGGATGAGTCAGGCACTCTCCGGATTGAGATTGTGGATGAAAAGTGTATTAAATGTGGTGCCTGTATTAAGGCATGCTGTCATAAGGCAAGATATTTCCACGATGATATAGACCAGTTTCTGGCGGATTTGAAAGCTGGTGAAGAGATAGCAGTGATTGCTGCCCCGGCCATTAAGATTGCTTTTGATGGCAATTGGCGCCACGCGTTACAATGGCTGCGTAATCAGGGGGTAAAGGCGATTTATGATGTGGGCTTTGGCGCAGATATATGTACCTGGGGTCATGTCCGTTATGTGGAACAGCATCCAAATGCCAAAATAATTTCCCAGCCCTGTCCGGCAGTGGTGAATTATATTACCCGTCACAAGCCAGAGCTGCTTCCTCATCTGTCACCGATTCACAGTCCCATGATGTGTGTCGCTATCTATATGCGGAAGGTGATGGGCTTTCAGGGCAAGATTGCAGCGATTTCTCCCTGTATTGCCAAAATTGATGAGTTCCATGAAACGGGAGTCATTGACTACAATGTTACGATGGAGCATTTACGGGATTATTTTGCGAAGGAAGGTATTGAACTTCCTAAGGTTAAACTATACAGTGAATTTGAATTTGATGAACATCAGGGCTTAGAGGGGGCGATTTATTCGGAGCCGGGCGGTTTGATGAAAAATCTTTTGATTCATGCGCCTGATATGAATGTCATTACCTCGGAAGGGGTCGAAAAGTTGTATGGGGATTTGGAGATATACGCCGAGGGCCGGGAGGAAAATCTGCCGACGGTATTTGATGTGCTAAACTGTGAAAACGGATGTAATGGAGGCCCGGCCGTAGGCGTGGATTACAACCGCTTCGAGATGAGCGATGTCATGCACAGTGTAGAGCAGTATGCGAGAAAAGCCCGTAAGGAAAATAGGACCCCAAAAGGTGTGGACAAGCAGTTTGCGGAGTTTGATGCCAAGTTGAACATTCAGGACTTTATGCGTACCTATGAGCCAAAAACATCCAAGGAACCACCGGTAAGTGAGAAGCAGATTGAAGAGGCCTTTGTTTCCATGGGCAAACACACGACAATAGAGAGGAACTTTGACTGCCATGCCTGTGGTTATAAATCCTGCAGGGAGATGGCCATTGCCCTGGTCCGGGGAATTAATGAAAAGGAAAACTGCCACCAGTATATGATGAACTATATCCGTGAAGAACGTCAGAATGTGGCAGAAGTCAACGAAAAGGTGCTGAAAATGAACAACGATTTGCTGAAGGTATTTGGCGAATTAGTTGAGAGCATCGAAAAGGTAAAGGAAGAGGCGGAACACATCCGTGAAGCTGGAACTTCTTCCAGCAGCAAGATGGAAGAGGTTATGACCCGCATGAATGAGATGAACCGCCTGAACCAGAGTATCAGTACCTCCATGGGCGATATCAATGAAAGTGTGGAACAGTATAACACCATGACCCGGGATGTAGAGAAAATTGCCAAAAAAATCAATCTTTTGTCCCTGAATGCTGCCATAGAGGCAGCCAGAGCGGGAGAGGCCGGCCGAGGCTTTGCAGTAGTGGCTTCCAATATTCAGGAATTGTCTAAAAATTCCACGGAGTCCGTCGGCAACGCCCAGGAGAATGAAAAGGCAATCCAGCAGGCCATTGGGGATATAAGTGAAATTATACATAACTTCAATGAAGCCACCGGGGAGATGTTAGGAGTTGTCAATACCGCCATTGAAAATGTGGCGGAAACCTCGGAAGAAACCCTTCTGATTGAGGAGTCCATGGCTACGGTTTCCCAGATGGCAGACCGGGTAAAAGAAGTTATCGAAAAAACAAATCAGATATTAAGTTAACAGTTTGCAGTTACAAATTGTTTCTTTCTCTATCCTCGAACATGAGCGGAAGCCGGCGGTTTCTGCTCATGTTCTTTTTGTTGGAAAAAACAGACTTTAAATAAAATACAAAAACTTCAAGAGAAAAACCATTGACAATAAAACAAAATCATGATAAGATGATAACCGTGTCTGACATAGATGCAAATGCGCGAGTGGCTCAGTTGGTAGAGCACGACCTTGCCAAGGTCGGGGCCGCGGGT
>JAFLTB010000072.1 GCA_022510605.1 Lachnospiraceae bacterium | reverse complement strand
ACACTAGCCTTCCAAGCTAGATACGTGGGTTCGATTCCCATCACCCGCTTTTTGCGTGCCAAAAAGTTTTTTGCGTGCCAAAAAGAAAGAGAGGACAGCCATGCCAGAGACAAAGGTGCTGCTTACTGCCATCAACGCCAAATACATTCATTCCAATCTGGCGCTATATTCTCTGAAAGCCAACGCCGGAAAGTACGAGAGTATGGTGGCGGTGTGTGAATATACCATTAACCACCGCCGGGAGGAAATTTTATCCAGACTGTATGAAGAACAGCCGGCCGTGATAGGCTTTTCCTGCTATCTGTGGAATCTGGAGTATGTACTTTCTCTGGCTGTAGACCTGAAAAAAATTCTGCCAGGGCTGATGATTTTTGCCGGAGGGCCGGAGGTGTCCTACCATCCGGAGGAATTTCTGAGAAAATACTCTTTTTTTGACATGATTATAGTGGGAGAGGGGGAAAAGACCTTTTACGACTATCTGGTCTGGCTGGCCGGGGAGGGACGCTCGCTGGCGGATATTGACGGCCTGGTATACCGGGAAGGGGAGGAAATCTTGCGGACAAGACCCAGACAGCCACTGGATATGGAAGAACTGATATTTCCCTATCGCAGTCTGGCGGGACTGGAAAACCGGATTCTTTACTATGAGAGCATACGGGGCTGTCCCTTTTCCTGCAGCTACTGTCTCTCTTCCATTGAAAAAAATGTACGACTCAAGAGCCTGGAAAAGACTCTGAGAGAACTGGACTTTTTTCTGGAGCGAAAGGTACCCCAGGTGAAATTTGTAGACCGCACCTTTAACTGCAATCACGACCATGCCTATGGAGTGTGGAAACACATTGGGGAGCATGATAACGGTGTGACAAATTTTCATTTTGAGATAGGCGGCGACCTTTTGAAGGAAGAGGATTTTGCATTATTTCAGACCTTCCGGCCGGGGCTGGTGCAGTTTGAAATCGGCGTCCAGTCCACAAATCCGGACACGATTCAGGCCATCCGGCGTACCATGGATTTGCCAAAACTCCGTGATAATATGGAAAGAGTTCACCGAGGACACAATATCCATGCCCATCTGGATTTGATTGCCGGTCTTCCCCATGAAGGGTATGAACGTTTCTGCCAGTCCTTCAATGAAGTATACGACATGAAGCCGGACCAGTTTCAACTGGGCTTTCTCAAGGTACTGGATGGCTCTTATATGAGTGAGAAGAAGGAAGAGTACGGCGTGGTATACGGCAGTATGCCGCCCTATGAGGTTTTTTCCACAAAATGGCTCTCCTATGGGGAACTTCTGCAATTGAAAACAGTGGAAGAAATGGTGGAGGTGTACTATAACAGTTTCCAGTTTGCGGCGTCCATGTCCTATCTTCTCCGTTTTTTTGATACGGCCTTTGATATGTACCGGACATTGGGAGAGTATTACAAGAGACACGGACTGCTGGAGCGGAAGCATAATCGCCTGGAACGGTATGAAATTTTGTGGAGGTTTGGAGAGACCCTGGCTTTGACTGAGAGGCAGGCGGAACAGTTCCGGGAGGTTGTTACCTATGATTTCTACAGCCGGGACTATGTAAAAAATCCACCGTCCTATATTCGTCCCCGCCCGGAAAAAATGAGAGAAAAAATTCGGGATTTTCTGGAAAGGGAATGCAGAGAGCACAGAGTGATTAGCGGGTATGAGGGAATGACAGCAAGGCAGCTGTATCATTTGCTGTATCTGGATTGTTTTACTCTGGATATGGAAATACTGATGGAAACGGGAAGGCTTGAAGAAAAACCCCCTCATTATCTGATGTTTGACTATAGAAACCGAAATCCACTGAATCATTCAGCGGAGATTATTCACTTGGGTGAGAGCCTGGAATACGAAAGGAGCGACAGCACTTTATGAAACGAATGACACAGAAGGAGAGGGAGCGGGTGGCCGAGATACTGCGGAGGATGGATGAATACTATTCCACGGAGTATAAGTGCTATCTGAATTATGAGACGCCTTGGCAGCTTTTGATTGCCACCATGCTGAGCGCCCAGTGTACAGACGCCAGAGTCAATATTGTGACAAAGGATTTATTTGTTAAATATCCGACGCTAAAGGACTTTGCTGAAGCGGATTTGAAAGAGTTAGAGCAGGATATTCACTCCACAGGATTTTATAAAAACAAAGCGAAAAATATTATTGCCTGTACCCGGAAGCTCCTTGAGGATTTTGACGGGCAAGTGCCAGATACAGTGGAAGAGCTTACCAGTCTGGCTGGCGTGGGAAGAAAGACCGCCAACGTAATTCTTGGCAACATTTACCACAAGCCCAGCGTAGTAGTAGATACCCATGTGAAACGAATCAGCAGGAAACTGGGATTTACCAGGGAAGAGGATCCGGAAAAAATCGAGCAGGAGCTCATGAAGGTTCTCCCGGAAGACCATTGGATTCTGTATAACATCCAGATTATTACCCATGGACGAGGGCTGTGCCAGGCGCGAAATCCCCGGTGCAATGAGTGTTTTCTCAGTGATTTGTGCAAGGAATCGTGCTAGTAAGAGGCCAGTACGCCCCGGAGGCTTTCCAGAATTGCCTCCTTGCGGGGATGGCTGCCATTATCCACTTCGGTGATAAGGCGGCTGATATTCTCCGGCTGGTCCAGCTTGAGATAGCATTCTGCCAGCTCGGTGTAGTCTGAAACCTTCAGGGAGCCGTAGTGAAGGGCAAGCAGATAGGTATCCCTGGCCTCGGGAAAAAACTCCGAACGGGTATAGGCTCTGGCTAAATTTGACAAGTTGATTAAGAAAGTGTTAAAATTTTCATCATATTCCGATAATACCTTGAAATTTCCAACGCCATATGCTAATTTTAAGTCAGTGTTGGAATATTCGGACAAATCCGCCATGGGCATCTGAATATTTTGTTTCAGCCGTTCGATATAATACAAAATGGATTCTTCCGTGGTAGCGGCAGTGGGAATTTCCGATTCCTTCACAGACAGAAGCATTATATGGGAAATATCTTTGTTTCGGGTATTATTGGCTTCTTCTTCTCTGGCCCAGAATTCCAGAGAGACTTTTTTGCTCGCTTTTTGTGCCTTGCGCTGTTCGTAAGCCAGCCAGGCCACGAAAACCAGTGTGCAAAATATGAATACAGCAATGCTCATATATGACATCCTTTCAGAAAGGGGGCACCTTCCATGTTTAATCGGAAAAAACAACGTCTGATAGCGGCCATCATCTGTGGTGTGCTTATTTTTGCCATGGTGGTCAGCTTGTTTATGTCCTATGTATAAAATAACTAGTATTAGTTTAATACAGGATTGAGAAATGCGCAAGTGTATGATACAATAAATAAATGCCTTGCGCATTTGAAAAGATATATTATTAAGAGATAAAATTGGAGGCGGCAGTCGTGAAAAAACAAAAAACATGGCCGGCATTTTTGGTAATTGGAATTATGTTAGCGCTGATTGGCGCATATATTTGTATAACGTACATGATGGTAAAACCGGATGCAGATAAAATCTGCGAAGGGGTCTATGTAGACACGGTGGATTTGAGCGGCATGACAAGAGAGCAGGCCGAAAGTGCCATAGGAGAATATGTGGATAAACTTTCCAGTAGAACGCTGTCTGTGGATGTCAATGGGAAGCAGGTGACTACCACGTTGTCAGAACTGGAGTATACCTGCAATGCCAACGATTACATTGAGGAGGCAATGAAGGTAGGGAAAGAGGGAAATCTTTTTTCCAACTATGCTGAAATCAAAGAGGTGGGCTCGGAGCATATGGTGTATCAGTTGGAATTTTCCTACTCCGAGAAAAAATTGAAGAAATTTGTAAAAAAGACCTGTGGCAAAGAGTGTACCAGTGCAAAAAATTCCAACATCAAAATGAAAAACGGTTCTCTGGTCTACACCGATGCCAGAGAGGGCGTTTCCATTGATACCGATACCACGATTGCCAATATCCAGACGGCGTTAAAGGAGCAGGAGGATACCGACATCGTTCAGGCGGAGGCTGTGGTGACGGTGGAGGAGCCGATGATAACAAAAGAGGTTGCTTCCCGCTGTCAGAATAAACTGGGAAGTTTTTCTACCAATTTTACTGCCAGCAATGTCAGCCGTTCCCGTAACGTGGCCAATGCGGCCAAACTGATTAACGGCTCGGTGATATATCCAGGGGAGACCTTTTCCGTACACGATACGATTTCCCCACTGACAGAGGAAAACGGATATTACACAGCGGCTTCCTACAGCAACGGCCAGGTAGTGGATTCCATTGGCGGAGGTGTATGCCAGGTATCGACTACTCTGTATAATGCCGTGCTTCGGGCGGAACTGGAAATTGTGGAGCGCAGTCCTCATTCCATGGTAGTGACCTATGTAAAACCATCTATGGATGCGGCCATTGCCGGAGATTACAAGGATTTCAAATTCCGCAATAATACCGAGGTGCCGATTTACATTGAGGGAGGCACTTACACGGGTACGGTTTACTTTAATATCTACGGAGAGGAGACAAGAAGTCCTGACCGCAGTGTGACATTTGAATCCGAAGTAATTGAAACCATCGAGCCAGGTGCCGATAAAGTGACAATCGACAAGACAAAACCGGCCTCCTACATGGAGGTGACCCAGGAGGCACATACCGGTTATAAAGCTGTCTTGTGGAAAATAGTAACGGAGAATGGAGAGACTGAGCGGACTCAGATAAATTCCAGTACCTATCAGGCGGAACCACGATATGTCATAAGAGGCGGAGCCAAGGCCACACCAAAGCCAACCAAGGAACCAGATGGTAAGGATAAAGATAAAAATAAGGATAAAGACAAAGATAAAGGCGGTGAAAAAATCACCAAAGAGACTCCGACACCGAAGCCCCAGGCAACCAAACCAGCTGCCACAGCCACACCGGTACCGGCGGCTACAGCCGAACCGGTGGAATAGTATGGGAAAAGCGGTGAGGAAAGGACTGTATGGAGATGGAAACAGGCAAGGTGCCAGAAAATATATTAAAGCGTTCGGTGTTTAAGAAGCTTACCGTAAAGCGGCCGGAGGTACTGGTTCATTCCGGAATCGGAGAGGACTGCAGTGTGCTGTCCACAGGGGACGATGTTATCGTGCTTTCCACGGACCCCATTACTGGAACCACAAAAGATATAGGAAAACTGGCCTTTCATGTGACAGCCAATGACATTGCGTCCGCTGGGGCCGAATTGATTGGCATTTTACTGACAATTCTTCTCCCGCCGGGAAGCGGGGAGGATGAATTAAAAGAAATTATGAAGGATGTGTCAGAACTGGCACAGGCCCATCAGGTGGAGATTCTGGGTGGTCACACCGAGGTGTCAGCGGCGGTGAATCAGGCCTTGGTATCGATGACGGGTGTGGGAAGGGCGGCAAAGGATGCCGTTATTACCACTGGCGGCCTGAAGCCGGGCCAGGAGCTTGTAGTGACAAAATGGATTGGACTGGAGGGTACCTCCATTCTGGTAAAGGAAAAAGAGGAAGAGCTGGCCAGGCATCTGCCGGCAGATTTGTTAGAAAGGGCCAGGAATTTTTCGGATTGTCTCAGTGTCATACCAGACAGCCGGGTGGCGGTTCGAGCGGGTGTATCGGCCATGCACGACGTCACGGAGGGAGGGATTTTTGGTGCGCTGTGGGAGATGGCCGCCGCTTCTGGGGTTGGTCTGGAAGTAGATTTAAAAAAAATTCCGGTGCGGCAGGAAACCATAGAGGTCTGCGAGGTGTTTGACATTAATCCATATATGTTGATATCCAGTGGCGCTATGCTGATTGGCACTGAGCACGGCAGCCGGCTGGTGGAGGAATTGAAAAAAAACGGCATTCACAGTGCGGTGGTGGGATATGCCACAGAGGGGAATGATCGGATTATTCGAAACGGAGAAGAGCGGCGTTTTCTGGAACCGCCAAAGGCAGATGAATTGTTCCGGGTGTTATAGAGATGGAGGAAAATTATGAAAGAAAAAATATTATCAATTATATCCAAAAACAGCAAATTGTCCACCGAGGATTTGGCGGCCATGCTGGAAGCCTCTCCGGAGGAGATTCAGGCAGAAATAGCGGCTATGGAACAGGAGGGCATAATCTGTGGCTATCCGACGCTGATTAACTGGGATAACACCGATTGTGAGCGGGTGACGGCTCTGATTGAAGTGAAGATAACCCCGGAAAGAGGACGGGGCTTTGACAAAGTGGCAGAGAGGATTTACCAGTTCGAGGAAGTGGAAAGTGTATATCTTATGAGTGGCGGCTTTGATTTAACCGTCATTATAGATGGAAAGAGCATGAAGGAAGTAGCCCGTTTTGTGGCTACCAAACTGGCCCCTATGGAATCTATTATGAGTACGGCCACCTATTTTGTATTGAAAAAATATAAGGAGCACGGGCTTTCCCTGCTGGAGGGAAAAAACGGCGATGAAAGGCAGTTGATTACCCCATGAGAAATCCGTTATCAAAATTGGTAGAGGAACTGGAACCCTCTGGTATCCGGCGGTTTTTTGACGTGGCAAGTACGATGAAGAATGTCATTTCCCTGGGCGTGGGGGAACCGGATTTTGACACACCATGGCACATACGCGAGGAGGGGATTTACTCGCTGGAGAAGGGACGCACCTTCTATACATCCAATGCCGGACTGGCAGAACTGAAAAAAGAAATCAGCCTTTATCTGAACCGGCGGTTCCAGCTTCCCTACAATGCCGATGAGGTGTTAGTGACAGTGGGGGGCAGTGAGGCCATTGATATCGCCTTCCGTGCCATGCTGGATCCGGGGGATGAGGTGGTAATTCCGGAACCCTGTTTTGTCTCCTATCTTCCCTGTGTGAAAATGGCGGGAGGTGTGCCAGTGAGTCTTGCACTGGAGGAAAAGGATAATTTCCGGCTGACAAAGGAAAAACTGCTGTCTGCCATTACAGAGAAAACCAAAATGGTGGTTTTGCCTTTTCCCAATAATCCCACCGGAGCCATTATGACGGCACAGGATTTACAGATTGTGGCAGATGTGATTAAAGAGAGGGATTTGTATGTGCTCTCTGATGAGATTTATTCGGAATTAAGTTATCAGGGCCGTCATGTGTCCATTGCTTCCCTGCCCGGCATGGCAGAGAGAACTGTGGTCATTAATGGATTTTCCAAATCCTATGCCATGACGGGCTGGCGTATCGGCTATGCGGCAGGGCCGGGGAAAATCATTGAACAGATGACAAAGGTTCATCAATATGCTATTATGTGTGCCCCAACCACCAGCCAGTACGCAGCGGTGGAAGCATTGCGAAACGGCGATGCAGACCTGGAGAGGATGCGGCAGAGCTACGATGAACGCCGGAAATTCGTTGTAAAGGAACTGAACGATATGGGGGCTTCCTGCTTTGAACCACTGGGCGCTTTTTATGTATTTCCTAATATCAGCCATTTTGGCATGACGTCCGAGGAATTTGCCACAGAGCTTTTGCAAAAGGAGAAGGTGGCAGTGGTGCCAGGCTCGGCTTTTGGCCAGTGCGGAGAAGGATTTTTACGGATTTCTTATGCTTACTCGGTAGAAAATTTGAAAATTGCTTTAGAGAAGATTCAAAATTTTATAGACACTATTCAGTAAATATGTTACTATAAAACTATCACTATACGGAAGGGAGAAGATGATGGCGACACTAAATGCTGAACATATCAACCCATTTTTGATGGCCGCAAAAAAAGTTTTGCAGGACACCTGCTTTGTGGAAGTAGCTATTCAGAAGCCAGTGTTGAAGGAGACTTCTTTTAATGACGATAACTGGGTCATTATTATTGGTATTACCGGTGAGATGCGGGGACAAGTACTGATTGCAATGACGGGAGAGGATGCCTGTAGTATTGCGTCCAAGATGTGCATGATGGAGATAAAGGAGATTGATGACTTTGCTTCCAGTGCTTTAAGCGAGCTGGGGAATATGATTATGGGAAATGCGGCGACAGTCTTTTCTTCCAATGGCGTTGGTATTGATATTACACCGCCTACTTTAGCGCATGGTACAGTAAGTTTTAAATCGAATCCCAAGGCACTTTGCGTCCCGATGACCTTTGCGGGAGGCTCTATTGATTTGTTCCTTGCCCTTCGCGCGGAGGAGTAAGACTTTGTTACATATTGTTTTGCTGGAACCAGAGATTCCGGCCAATACGGGAAATATTGGGAGAACCTGTGTGGCGGCAGGAGCCAGGCTGCATTTGATTGAACCCATGGGATTTCGGATTAATGAAAAGCAGGTAAAGCGGGCCGGTCTGGATTATTGGGACAAGTTGGATTATCGGATATATGACAGTTATTCGGATTTTCTGGAGAAAAATCCGGGAGCGAAAATTTATATGGCCACTACGAAGGCCAGACAGATATACAGTGAAGTTTCCTACGAAGAAGAGTGCTATATTATGTTTGGCAAGGAAAGCGCCGGGATTCCGGAGGAGATTCTTGTAGAAAATGAGGAGAACACCATGCGGATTCCCATGCTGGGGGACATTCGTTCTCTGAATCTGGGAAATTCAGTGGCGGTGATTTTATATGAAGCGTTGCGGCAGAGGGAGTTTCAAAACCTGAATACGGTGGGACATTTACATCATTCTACATGGCGGGATGGCACAGTATGAGCAGCAGGGCGCTGCTCTTTTTTGTTGTACAGGAAAGTTTTTCCTTGTGGATGGTGTACATTTTTTTGGAATTTTGCAACATTTTAAAAGGTTCAATCGTTATGTAATTAGAAAGGGGATAAAATCATGATTGATGTGACATCAAATCCATCGGACGCGGTGGAAATGGCTCTGAACCTTTTTGGTGATGATATATTGCGCCTGGCATTTTCCTATTTGAAAAGGCGGGAGGATGCGGAAGACATTGTCCAGGAAACGCTAATCCGCCTTATGCAGTCAGAGGGAAAATTTGAAAATGAAGAACAGATGAAGTCGTGGCTTTTGCGTGTGGCGGCGAATCTGTGCCGGGATCTTTTAAAGTCAGCGGAGCGCAAGAGGACAGCTGCGCTTCCAGAAGGATTTGATGCAGTGGCGGAGGAAACACCCCCGCCAGAAGGGGGGAACGAAGTGCTGGAAGCAGTGCTGGCACTGCCAGAGAAATATCGGAGTGTCATTCATTTATACTATTATGAGGAATACGCAACAAAGGAAATTGCAGAGATACTTGGTAAGAAGGAAGTGACAGTGCGCTCCCTTCTGAAACGGGGGCGGGAGAAATTGACAGTTATACTTTCAAATACGAGGAAAGGAGATGGTGGCAATGCATAAAGAATATAAGAAGGCAATGGAAAATCTTTCACTTAGCGACAGCGATAAAGCGAGAATTCTTGCCAATGTAAAAAAAGCCTGTGAGTCCGGTGAGAGCCAGACTTCGGGGACGATTCTGCCGATGCCAAGGCCACGATTCTCTCCTCGGCATATTGCGGCGACAGCGGCGGCCTTTGCTGTTATTCTGGCAAGTGCGGCTCTGATTCGCATTCAGTTTACAGGCGAAAATAATGGGGATGATATGCCAGGTACGGCCGCTACGGCGAATCCGGCGGAGGTCATTGTCTGGGAGGAACTGGATTCCATTGATGACATTGAGAAAAAGACCGATTGTAAGACCTACACTCTGGGGAATCTTTCCAGGGGATATAAAGTGAGGAAGGTACAGGTAGCAAAGGAACAGAAGCATGTGAAGATTACCTATCGGAATGAGGAGAAGAAAGACCGGATTCTCTTTGAGTACAAGGAAGAGGAAAATGCCTCAGATGTTACGGAACAGTTTGCAGAGGAAACGGAGTTGGCCATGGAGAAGGTGGGAGACTCCGATGTGAAGATGTATGGAGCAGAAAAATGCGATGCTATGACCTGGCAAAAAGAGTCCACCACCTTTGCAGTGCGGATGTCGAAAGCCCGGACTACGGAGCAGGCCAAAAAAATTGTCTCCGAGACCAGAGAGAAAAAGCCGGGGGAGGGAGCCGATAAAAACGACCAGACAGACAGGCCGGAGAATACATTCCGACCAGAGCTCGTTTCCAATGCTGTGGGCTGGACAGGCGATGAATCAGAGACGAGCGCCGCAGAGAGAAAGGCTATACTGCGGAAAATTTACAACCGTCTGGGCTTCCGGGTAACGGTGGTGAGGCCGGCCCAGAAGGTTTCCTACAAGCAGGTGGGAGATTTTGAGTCCTTTGCCTTTTATTATAAAGAGGATGAGGAACTGGCAGGAAGGCGTATTATTGGGTATGCCGGATGGGAAGGCTGTCCGAAGGGTGTTATGAAGGGGTATGAGGAGTTTGAAACCATATCGGCAGGTGGACTCCATGCGGAGATTTATCGGAATGAAGCAGGAGAGGAACTGCTCGCCTTTGTGAAGCAGGGGATTTCCTTTACGATTCTGATTGAAGGCTGGACAGGTGAGAATGCTTCCAATGTATTGGCAGAGATAATAAGTGTTCTCCGCATTTCCATGGACAGCGGCGAAGTAGAAGAGGAGGAAGAAGAAACGCCAGAAGAAGAGGCTGAGGCAGAACGTGTGGCACAGTGCCAGGAGGCAGTACAGAAACTGCAGGATGCCGTGGCGGAGGGAAGCCTGAAAAAAATGGCAGCCTTTGGTGAGTTTCCAGTGAGTATAAAGGGAAGCGGAGAGACGATGAGCATAGGCAGCAGTAAAGAATTTCAAGACTTGAATTCAGCTGCGATTTTTACTTCGGACTGGGTGGATGCCGTAGTATCCTATAACACGGATAAAATCACTGCAGATACCAAAACCTTCACCATGGGAGACAGTGACAACTCCCTGACCTGTAAAATAAAAAATAACTCCGTGGTATTCACGGAGCTATATGTGTCTGGCGTGGCGGCTACGCCGACAGCCACGCCTTTGGAGGAATAAGTTTTTCCAGTTAAAGTTTGCATTTTGTCATTTCATGCCTTCGGTAAAGTGAATACAAAGTCAGAGCCAACGCCTACTGTGCTGACCACGTCAATGGTCTGTCGGTGGGCGTTGATGATTTCCCGGGAGATGGATAGACCCAGGCCGGTGCCAAGTTTATCCTTGCCCCGGGACAGGTCGGTTTTATAAAAACGGTCCCAGATACGTCCCTGCTCTTCCCGTGGGATACCGATACCCGTGTCTTTCACAGAGATGAATACCTTATCCCCATGGGTTCTGGTGCTGACGTAGATGTGGGAGCCATTGTCACTGAATTTAATGGCATTGTCCATTAGATTATGGAGAACCTGACGGATTTTGTCGGAATCTCCCTGTACAAAAAGCGGGCTTTCCTGAATCAGGGAAAGAACAAAAGAAATGCCTTTTTCTTCAGCAATGCCCTCTAAAATATTTACGGTACTGCGGATGACCTCGTGAATATCAAATTCTGTAATGTCCAGAAAAATGTTATCTTTATCGTAGTTATTCACGTCCAGCAGGTCCGTAGTGAGCTTTGCCAGGCGGTCTGTCTCAAAGAGAATGATATTCAGATATTTTTCCTGATTTTCCGGAGGGATAATGCCGTCAATCATGGCCTGGACATATCCCCGGATACTGGTGAGCGGCGAACGAAAATCATGAGAAATATTGGAAATAAATTTTCGCTGGTATTCCTCAAATTTATTCAGCTCCTCTCCGATGACATTGAGGGTCTGGGCCAGTTCGCCATACTCGTCATTGGTGTGAATGAGAATCGGAGGATTTTCGTGGGTAATGGAGAAATCCTTGGCCCCGTTGCGAAGTTTGCGCAGAGGGCGGAAATTGGAAAAATAGATACCGATAAAGGCCAAAGCGAGGAAGCCTGCCATCAGATAAAACAGAGTGGATAAAATATTAAAATAGTAATCGGCCCGGCTTTTGATAAAGGAATTTTTCTGGGCAAAGACCAGATAGCCGTTCAAATAGGGGTTTTGCTCCATTTGCAGAGTGATGCAAAGGGATGGTTCCGAAAGGTAGTTATTCATGGTAAAGTCCCTTGTGCACTCCTGCCGGAGAAAGGAGGTATCGCCCCGGTATACGTTGTAGGTGGGCTGGTCATTTCCTGTATCCACCACGATATCTCCATCGTCACATAGGATGAGAATCCGGCAGTTGGAAGTTTCCGATGCCATTTCCAGCTGGGTATACAGGGTGCGGATGGTAGTTTTGGTATAGGCCTGCTGGCTGATGTGGGAACTGAGCAGGGTAGTGGCGGCATTCCGAAGATTCTGTTGTGATTCGGAAAGTGCCTTTTCGTAAATATAATCCTGGCCAAAGGTTACCATGAAATAAAAGGAAACGGCAAATACTACAAAATAGAAAGCGGCCAGTTTTCTGCCCAGTGTGGTTTTCATATATTTTTTCATTGCAGACTCCTTTTCATTCTGCGCTTCAAAGGGTTACATCAGTGTTTGGGAGAGGTTTCAAACTTATAACCAATGCCCCATACAGTAGCCAGGGCCCACTCGGAATGGTCCTTAATTTTTTCCCGGAGACGTTTGATATGTACATCCACCGTCCGGGTTTCCCCCACGTACTCATAGCCCCAGATGCGGTCCAATAATTGCTCTCTGGTAAATACCTGATTGGGGTGAGTGGCAAGAAAATATAAAAGTTCCAGTTCCTTTGGCGGCATATCCACCGGGGTATCCTGATAGGTGACGGAATAATTGGAGAGATTGATGGTTAAATCGGTGTAGGTTATGATTTCCTTTTCCGGCTCCTGTGTAGTGGCAGCCGGCACAGACACAGGCTCGGTATAGCGCCGCAGTACCGCTTTTACTCTCGCCACCATTTCCTTTGTGTCGAAGGGCTTGATAATGTAGTCATCCGCCCCCAGCTCCAGTCCCAATACCTTGTCAAAAACCTCGCCTTTGGCAGACATCATAATAATCGGCGTCGCATAATTTTTGCGAATTTCCCGGCAGACATCATACCCGTCTATGCCTGGCAGCATAATGTCAAGAAGAACCAGGTGAGGCATAAATTCCGCATGTTTTTTCAGCGCAGTTTCTCCATCCTCGGCGATTTCACACTGAAAAAATTCCTTTGTGAGATAAAGGGATATGAGCCCGGCGATATTCGTATCATCGTCTACAATCAAAATTTTCTTTTTGTTCATTCCTGTTCTCCTTTACTTAAATTCCACTACTGTGACCCCGTAGCCGCCCTCGCCGTATTCGCCCATGCGGTAGCTTTTTACATAACGGCATTTTTTACAGTGGCTCTGGACGGCATTCCGAAGTGCGCCGGTGCCCATGCCATGGATGACAGTGACCTGGTGCAGCTTGGCCAGATAGGCATCGTCCAGATATTTATCCAGAAGGGGAAGGGCTTCATCCACAGTTTTACCAATCAGATTGATTTCCGTGGAAATGGTCATGGCCTTTGCCATTTTCATATTCCGGGCATGGGTGATGGAAGCTTCTTTTTTGGATGCCTTTGTTTCCTGCTCCAAAAGTTCCAGATCTGTTATATCCACCTCGGAGCGGAGAATGCCCATCTGGACATAGCATTTTCCTTTGCTGTTAGGCGGGGTGCTGACCGTACCCTTTACTCCCATGGAATGTACCATGACGATATCCCCCACGGCGAGTTTTTCCGGCGCCTTTTTCGGTTTTTTCTGTGTTGCCTGCAAGGACATCCGGCTTCCGGTCTTATCCAGTTCCTCCCGAAGGGCGGTCCGCTCCTTTTCCATCTCCTTTGTCATGCCGGAGTCTGACATCCACCGGTTGTATTTGCGGATGGATTCGTCTGCCATATCTTTGGCCTTCTGTAAAATCTCACTGGCCTCCTCGTTGGCACGGCGTAAAATCTTATCCTTTGCCTTATCGATGCGTTCGTTTTTATCTTTTAATTTCTGCTTGTAATGCTCGGCCTCTTCCCGGAAGCGTTTGGCCTTTTCACGTTCTTTTTCCGCTTCTGACCGGGCCTGCTCCAGTCCGGCCACCACGTCCTCAAAGCTCTGGGCGTCGCTGTCAATGAGCTTGCCGGCGGCCTGGATGATGTCCTCGGAAAGCCCCAGTTTGCCGGAAATAGCAAAGGCGTTGCTCTTGCCGGGTACTCCCACCAGCAGGCGGTAGGTGGGCTGAAGGGACTCCACGTCAAATTCACAGGAGGCATTTTCCACGCCTTCGGTGGAAAGGGCATAGACCTTCAACTCGCTGTAATGGGTGGTGGCCATGGCAGTGACATGGCGGCTGTGGAGATTATCCAGAATCGCCGTAGCCAGTGCCGCCCCTTCGGTGGGGTCGGTGCCCGCTCCCAGTTCATCAAAAAGAGCCAGTGTCTTTTTGTTGGCCCGCTTCAAAATGTATACGGTATTCACCATATGGGAGGAAAAGGTGCTGAGGCTCTGCTCAATGCTCTGTTCATCTCCAATATCGGCGTAAACTTCTTCATAGACCCGCAGATGGGAGTGGTCAAAGGCAGGGATGTGAAGTCCGGCCTGTCCCATCAGGGTAAAAAGTCCCACGGTTTTTAAGGACACGGTTTTACCGCCGGTGTTTGGCCCGGTGATAATTAAAAGGTTATAAGTTTTTCCCAGTGTCACGTCAATGGGTACGACGCTTTCTTTCGGAATCAGCGGATGGCGGCCTTTCTTAATGTGAATATAATTCTGGTCAAATAAAGGTTCGCTGCCCTGCATTTTTTTGGACAGGGCGGCCTTGGCAAAAATAAAGTCCAGTTCCGCCAAAAGCAGTACGTTTTTCTGCAAATCTTCTGTATACGGTGCTGCCAGGGCACTGAGGGAGGCCAGGATTTTTTCAATCTCCTCCTGCTCCTTCATGGCAAGCTCCGCCAGTTCGTTATTCAGCTTCACAATGGCCATAGGCTCAATGAAAAAGGTGGAGCCGGTGGCGCTCTGGTCGTGAATCATGCCGGGAAACGTGGATTTGTATTCCTGCTTCACCGGCAGGCAGTATCGGCCGTTCCGCATGGTGACAATATTGTCCCGCAGCATGGAGCCGGAGGCATTGACCGTGGCGGTCAGCTGTTCCCGAACCCGGTCGTTGACCTGACTCATGGAACGGCGGAGTCGTGTTTATTAAGGGCTGGCATCGTATG
>JAFLTB010000071.1 GCA_022510605.1 Lachnospiraceae bacterium | reverse complement strand
ACGTTACCACCTCGGGTAAATCCATTGAGGAGACTTTTCCGATTCTGAAGGCTCAGGGGAATGTGGAAATTGTGGGTCTGATGGTCTCTCTGAACCGCCAGGAAAAGGGGAAAAACGGGGACAAGACAGCCCTGGATGAAATCCGGGAGCTCTACGGCTTTTCCACAGCCGCCATTGTAACTATGGAGGAGGTTGTGGAGTGCCTCTATAATAAAGAGTGTCAGGGACGGATTGTCATTGACGATACTTTGAAAGAAGCCATTGATACATACTATCTCCAATATGGTGCAAAATAAAAACAATGGGGCCTGCGCTTGCAGGCCTCATATTTTATGCCACAGTGTCGTGTTGCGCCTGAAATTCCCTCTTTGAGGCGTAATACGCCGAAAAAACGTTGTTTTTCACAAATTCTTCTATTTCATTTTGGTATTATTTGATAATTTACAAATTCCAAATCTGATGGTAAGATAAAGCCATTCCACCCAAAATGAAACAGAAGGAGGTTGTTGCTTGAAGGTTGCTTTTTGGAGCAATGCAAGGGGTAAATCATGTGTCACAAGCAATCTTGCTTGTATCAGTGTCCTGTGGGCGCTGAGTCGTCCCACAGAGCGGACGATACTCTTTGAGAATCATCAGAATATTATCAATCTTGGCAGTACATTTTTCAGCCATAATTCAGAAAATGTAGTGAGAGAAGCGAACGGGTATACCGTGGAGACGGGTCTTGGGAGGATCATGAAATCGGTAGAACGGGGCGAAGGGCTTTCCGAGGAAAATCTATATGGCTCAGCAAAGGATTTTCTGGGAAAACGACTGTTTTACATACCGACGGATGAAGGGAAAAATCCGGATGTTCTGGAATATCAGCTGGACAGGGACTGTGTTCCGGCTATGAAGTATCTGGAAAGATACAGCGATATGGTACTGGTGGATACGTCGGCGGCGCCACTTGCCAGTTCCAGAAAAATATTACAGCAGGCGGATATGGTAGTGGTAAATCTGAATCAGAATCAGCAGATGCTGTCTCATTTTTTTCGGAACTATTCTTCCATTCGGAAAAAGGCCTTTTATCTGGTGGGAAATTACGATGCCCAGTCAGAATTGAGCAAGGGAGCCATTATGAGAGCCTATCAGATTCCGGGCAGCAGGATTGGCACCATTCCTCACAATGTCCAGTTTTCCGATGCGGTATCCGATGGCATGATTATCCCCTTTTTGCTGAAAAACTATAGTTGTGAGAGACGAAGTGAAAACTTTTACTTTATGGCGGCGGCCAGGGAGGCAGTGGAACTGTTTCGCAGCCGGATGCAGGCGTTACAGGGAAAAGGAGGAGATTTGTGGGAGGAAAGAGAGGAATTGTTGTTTTATTAATTGGCGTATTTTTAATGGGAGTAGTATTTTTTTATAAAGAGCCGGTGCTGGCGGCCCAGAAGGTATCAGATTGTAAGGCATTAAAACAGGCCTTGGAGATGCCTGGAAAGGAGACGATAATCCTTGCGGCAGATATTTCCGTTCCCACGGCCCTTCATGCCAAAGGCGAAAAAATATTAGATGGCAATGGCCATGAAATACGAAGGGGGCAGGGGAAAAATACAGTGTATGGCGGCACCCTGCTGGTGGCTGAGGGGAATTCACTGAGGATTCAAAACGCAGTATTATCCGGAAGCGCTGGCAAAAAGGAAAAAGACTATATATACGGACGTCTGGCAGAAGTCAGACATGGCAGACTGATATTGGGGCAAAGGAGTGTGCTGCAGAATAACCGGAATGAGAGCCAGGCGGCAGATGGAGGAGGCGCTGTTCTGGTTCAAAAAAACGGAATTTGCATTTTGGAGGGAGGTGAAATATCCGGCAACCGGACAGTGACAGGAGGTGCTGGTATCCGCATTGAAGCCGGTGGCGAATTTGTCATAAAGGGTGGAGCCATACGAGACAATGTGTCGCAGGGGCTTGGTGCAGTGGAGGATTTTGACGGTAGAGGCGGAGCGATTTATAATGCCGGCAGGATTGTCATCTATGGCGGTCGTATTGAGGGGAATCAGGCAAAAAAATATTCCGACGGTAAAATGGACTATGGCGGTGTAGGGGGAATGCTTTACAACCGGGGAGAGTGTTACATAACGGGTGGAACCATAGAGAAAAACACGGCCTCTTTTGGTGGAGGGGCTATCTACACTGACAGTGGTTCACGTCTGCAGATAGCCGGGGGGAAGTTTTTGGGAAACCAGGCCGGCCGGGGAGCGGAGGTATATTTTGCCGGAGGCAGCTGTCATCTGGCAGGCCGGCCGGAGATTGCTTCCCTGTATGTGGAGAAAAACAGGATTGTAACAGTGGCTCGGAATTTTACAGGAAAGAGGACGATTTTACTGATTCCAGGGCATTACAGAGAAGATGTCTGCCTGGTAAAAACAAGTAAAAAAGGAATGCTTAAACGGTTTACGCTGGAGAAAAAAAGTGGATTTTATCTGCGTCGAAAAAAAGATGGACTTTATTTGAGACAGGAAAAATATCAGATTATTTACCGGACAGATGGAGGAAAGGGAGTGATGGAGCCTACAGACTTCCTGCCGGATAAGAAAATTTCTCTGGCAAAGAACTGTTTTTGGCGGGAAGGCTATGAGTTTGCCGGGTGGAGTCATAAAAAACAGGAATCTACAAATGTAGAATACCATGATGGACAAAAAGTACAGATGGGGAAAAGGACAGTGGTTCTCTATGCTGTCTGGCGTCCCAAACAGGAAAATACACAGGCTCATGAAAAACAGCGGAAGAAAAAAGAACGGAAGCTTTTCGCAGGAGAGTTTGCCCAAAAAGAGAAAGGTGTTTCAAAAAAATATAAGATTAAGATTATTTCAAACCACAGACCAGTCATCCGGGTGGCGCCAAGATATTTTTTTAGCTGGGAAGTCCAAAACAATACGGAGACAAAATGGCGGGAAACACTGTTCCAGGGCTGCCAGATAAAAGATGATTGGGATAAGACAGAGGATTTGCAGAAAGTGGCAGAATTTGACTGGAATGGCCTGTTGGATAACCAGCCGGGGACATACCATGTCCATCTAAGGATTCGGGACCAGTATGGGCATCGCTTTTACATGAAATCGGGGCAGAAGAAACGGTATGGTACGGGAAAGGTGACATGGGCAGATATTACGGTCACTGTGGTGGGCGGCAATAAGCAGGAGAAAACCACGGAAGGCGCCGTCCGCTTTCTACAGGTGTCGAATTTTGAGGACGGCGATTTAGAATCTGAGGAAATATGGTGTTTTGGGCCGGAAGATATACAAAAGATTAAACAGTATATGGGAGAGCGTGAGGATCCGTTCTCTGGAGAGACCAATCGGATTTTTCTGGAAAGATTCAGCTATTGCAACTCCAAAAGAGAGAAGGTGTGGGAAACAAATGAATGATTTTCAAAAAAAGTTTATGCTAAAAAGACAGGATTACGGGATTTTATATCCCTATCTGATTTCGGATGAGGTGACAGATATTAACTGGAATGGGCGGCAGTTGTGGATTGATGATTTAAATAAGGGGCGTTATATGGCACCGGAGGTATTGCCAGAGACCTTTGTGGAGAGATTTATTTCACTGTTGTCTAATCTTTCCAGTGAACCCTTTAACCGCAGGAATCCTGTTTTGGAGGCAGAGACCGAAGAATTGCGTATCAGCATCGTCCATTCCTGTGTGGCGCATTCGGGAACTACGATTTCCCTGAGAAAAATTCCGGCGGTCAGACGGTTAGAAAAGAGCGAAATGGTTCAGAGCGGTTATTGCAGTGAGGAAGTGGCAGATTTCCTGGTTCACTGCATTCAGGCCCATTGTTCCGTAGCGGTTTGCGGGCTGCCGGGGGCGGGCAAAACAGAGCTGCTTAAATATCTGACAAAATTTATTCCGGCTTCAGAGCGGGTCATTACCATTGAGGATGTATTGGAAATTCATTATCGGAAAATCAATCCAAATAAGGATTGTGTGGAGATGAAGGTGGCAGAAAATTTTTCCTATACCGAGGCAATAAAGGCCAGTCTGCGCCAGCTGCCCAAATGGATTATTTTGTCGGAGGCACGTTCTACGGAGGTGAGATATTTGCTGGAATCCCTGAGTACGGGAACCTGTGGCCTGACCACCCTTCATACAGATGATGTCCGGAATATTCCTGACCGCATGAAGAACATGGCGGGGGGACAGGAGGATTTGAATCGGATTGAAAATGACACCTACCGTTTTATAGACGTGGGAATTTTGGTGAAAAGCTTTACCCATGAAGACGGGAAAATCTGTCGGCGGGTGGAACAGATTGGCATTTTTGACCGATACGGAAGGGAGTGGAAAGAGACGATAAATGAGATTGTTATGGTGGTAGAAGATGGGAAAATCGTGAGTCGGAAACTGCCGGTGAATGTGAGAAGAAAATTTGTGGAGGCAGGAATCGTAAAGCCTTTGGGAGGGAGTCTGGAATGAAAAACAGAATACTGGGATTGCTGGGATTAAGTGCAGTTATTGCCGGGATACAGCAGTTATTTGCATTACAGCTCTGGTCTTGCGGTTTGATATGGCTGACGGGAATCCTTTTTCTGCCATGGATTTTCCGATGGCTGGAAAGAGGACGGAGGGCAAAGGAAGAATATTATGAGATGACCACTTATATGGAGCAGCTTCTCTGCTCTTACCGCAGACTCGGAAAGTTATCTCCGGCGCTGGAGGATTGTATCAGTTTATTTTCTGCTGACAGCCCTATGGGACAGGCGTTGCGGCAGGCTAAACATATGCTGAAAACCGGTGAGGGAGTAGTGGATGGTGAACTTGTCCGGGGAGCACTGGCCTGTATCGGCGGGTCATATGCCAGCCGTCGGCTCCTGCTTTTGCATGAATTTCTGGAAAGAGCAGAAAAAGTGGGCGGGGAGTCGGAAGAGGCACTGGATATTTTGCTCCATGACCTGCAAATGTGGAAGAAAAGAACAACTCTATATCAGAAGAAGAAACAGTTTATCCGGGCGGAATGCGGGGTGGCGCTCCTGTTGGCAGGAGGCCTGTGCGGCTTGTCACGGCTGCTGTTTCCCTTACATCCGGGGGAACGGTTGATTCAGTCACTGGTGTATCAGATTACAACAATGGTATTTGTAATCGCCTTGTTTGTTGTGGAGGCCATGATGATTTGTAAACTGACAGGAACCTGGCTGGATACAAGGGAGATATCCGGCAAAAAGGAAAGGCGTCAGTTAAAAAGGGAGTATGCCATAGTACAGAGAAAGGGAGCGGGTATTAGGCGGAGTCTGGCAAAACGGATTTGTCAGCTTGAGGTGGAACGGGAGTTTCCCTACTGGCTGCTGTCGGTGACGCTGTATTTGCAGCAGGAAAGTGTATTTCTGGCCATAAGCCGGTCGCTGGAACATCTGCAGGGAATATTTCGGACAGAGGTAAAACGATTAAGACGATGTATCTATGAGACCCCCTCCGGACTTTCTCCTTTTACAGAATTTTTTCACGCCCTGGAGCTGCCGGAGGTACAGACAGGGATGAAGCTTTTGTATTCGGTAAACTACAGTGGTTATCAGGAGGCTGGTGGACAAATCCGTTTTCTGGTGGAACAGAATAATTTGGTAATGGACAAATGTGAGAGCCGGAGATTTGAAAATCAGGCGGCAGGGCTTGGGATGCTAAAACAGATTCCCATGGCACTTGCTTCTATCAAGGTGGTAGTGGATATGATTCTCTTTCTGGCGATTACCATGAATGATTCGGGCATGCTGTGAAAGGGAGGGGATGGAAAATGAGCGAGCTGTTTCAGAAGGGAAGTGAGATACTGTCATTGCTTTTATTTGGAGGCATGATATTATGGATGTTTCAATTGCTGCTGGCGGCGGCAGGAGGCTAGCACAAGACTAAACAGGGTTCAAATTAGCGCCATCGTGCTAAGGGGCAGGAGATAGTGGCGGTTTTGTACAGGGAGGAAGGATATTGAAGGTTTTTGTTCAGCTATATGGCAAGGGGATTTTGGGGGTTTTGGCGCTGGCATTTATGGTGACGGCAGGGTGTTATTGGTTTGGAAAGGAGTGGGGCAGATATGGTGTTGCCGAAGATGGGGCCAAGGCAGATTTTTCTGTGGAGCCAGTCAGTCAGGAGAGACCGGACATTCTGGCCCTGAATCGAAGGGTGCTTCAGCGGGAAAAGATTCTGGTAAAGGAACTGGCCTCAGTAGTAGATGAAAAGGGACAGGATTTTAGCGAATATCTACACTTTTACAATGAGGATGGAAAGGAGTTGACGGGGTATTTTTCCACGGAACATCCTGGAATATATCCGATGGTGGCAGAGTTGTCTGTTCCCGATGTGGGCTGGTATAGTAAAAAGAAATTTACCATATTGGTGGATGGGAGGATATTGACATGAAAGTGGGTGGAATACTTGGGCAGTTTGTACTGTTTCTCTTTCTAATGCTTCTCATGTGGGTAGGAACTGCCTATGTGACACAGAACATACAGTACAGCAGTGCCGGAAAATTTCACAGCCGTGTTGTGCAGCGGTTAGAGGACAGTGCCTATGCGGCAAATGTAATACAGGAATGCCAGAAAAAGGCAAAGCAGCAGGGGTATCAACTGACAATTGAAAGAAGTAAAGAGGGGAAAGGGCAGGATGCCAAAGTGACCCTGGGATTTTCCTATACCTTTCCGGTACTGCAAATGAGCAGAGAATACATAATAGAAGGATATGCAAGATGAGGAGGGAATATGCGGACAGTGATTGTTTCTGTAATTGGGATTAGTTCGGTTTTACTGGTAGTAATGATTCAAAGTACCATTAACACCGAAGCATTGCGGAGTGAAGAGATTTCCGAAGCGCTGTCTACGGCTATGGTTCAGACCATGTCGGAGGTGATGGAACGGGAAAGTTACGGTATTGAAAACCGAAATGAAATGATAGCGGCCTTTCTACAGGCAATGATACAGAAAGTAAATTCAGATATTAGTCTTACCGTAAAAATACATCAGTTAAATTATGAAACGGGGACTATGGAAGTAGAGGCCCAGGGAGAATTTCTCCTTCCAGACCATAAAAAGAAAAGGGTATCCGTTCGACGGCGGATTGCCTTTGCCAGCCAGGGATAGACAGGCAGCTTATGGCATTCCAGCATGTGCCGGAATGCGCATATGCTCTGTTTCAAGGGTTTTATTTTTCCTCTTCATCGCCATTTTCTTCCTCGGAAGATGGTTTCAGAGTCAGGCGGAGTTTATCAATGCGGTTTCCGTCCACCTGCAATACGGTGTATTCAGCGTAATCATCCTCGGCGGTTTCATTCACCGCTGGGAAATGCTCCAGAAGATTGATAACATGTCCGGCAATGGAGTCGTAATCATCCGATTCCAGAGAGAGGTTCAGGGCGTCGTCAATATCATCTAACGAGGTGGAACCCAGAATGATGTATTCCGTATCAGAAAGCTTCTGGATGGCGTCCTCTTCATCATCATCGTATTCATCCCGCAGGTCGCCTACAATCTCCTCCAGCAAATCTTCAATGGTAATAAGACCGGACAGAGCACCGTATTCATCCAGAACAATCGTCATAGGAATGGAATCCTTACGCATTTTCATGAATAACTCGGACACATTTTTGTACTCATAGGTGAAGTGAGCCTCACGAATCAGAGATTTAATGTCCAGTGTGTTTTTGTCGCCCGTAAAAAACACAAAATCTTTCAGGTTGATAATACCGATAATATTGTCAATGGTATCCTCATATACCGGCATACGGGCATATTTATTCTCCGTAAATTCCGTCAGCAGTTCCTCATAGGAAATATCAGAGCGAACCATGGCAATATCCATGCGGGGAATCATGACGTCCTTGGCCAGAGAATCACCAAAATCAACAATATTGGTAATCATCTGGTGTTCCTCGGTCTCGATAATTCCCTCCTCATGGCTGACATCCACCAGTGTGCGAAGCTCGTCCTCCGTAATACTGTTTGGCTTCTTGGAAATGTCCACGCGAAACAGTATTAGAAAGCCCTTGGATATTTGATTGACAATAAAAATCACCGGGGTAAATAAGCGGGTAACAAAAAGAATCGGGCCGGAATAGGCCAGAGACATTTTTTCAGCACTCCGGGTAGCCAGATTTTTAGGGGTAATTTCACCAAAAATCAAAATCAAAATTGTCAGGATACCGGTGGCAATACCGGCACCAAGACTGGTGCTGTCCTCCAACTGCAGCCGCTGGCAGATATTAAACGCATAGGCAGTACTCATAGAGGAAGCCGATAAGTTGACAATGTTGTTACAAATAAGCACGGCACTGAGCATTTTTGAAGGATTTTCAATCAGCTGCAATACTCGTTTGGCTCGTTTGTTCTTTTCCTCTGCCAGGGAACGAATCCGGATTTTGTTTACCGTAGTCAAAGCGGTCTCGGCAGATGAGAAAAAAGCGGATAATAACAGTAATATAATAAGAATAATTATATTTACCGCGTCACTGGGCCCCAAAAATCATCACTCCTATTCCTTTTCACGTCATTTTATGAGGTAGATTTACTTGTATTATCGTTACTATTTTATAATAAGTGTCAGTATATTGTCAAGTTATGGTAAAAAAGCACTAAGTCTCAACTGTAAAAAGACAGGGAATATCAACTCAGTGCCTGGCGTTTTCTTGCCATTTCGTCGCTGTCAAGATATTCATCGTAGGTAGTTACCTTGTCAATCATGCCGTTTGGCGTAAACTCGATGATGCGGTTGGCAATGGTTTGTATAAACTGATGGTCCTGGGAGGTGAAAAGTACCACGCCCGGGAATTTAATCAATCCGTTATTCACGGAGGTAATGGATTCCATGTCCAGATGGTTTGTAGGCTCATCTAACATCAGCACATTGGAGCCAAGCATCATCATTTTGGACAGCATAACCCGTACCTTCTCGCCACCGGAGAGGACATTGACCTTTTTCAGGCCGTCGTCTCCCTTAAAGAGCATACGGCCCAGAAAGCCGCGGACAAAAGTGGCGTCCTTTTCCGGGGAAAACGGCATCAGCCAGTCCACAATCGTATCATTGCTGGCAAAGTAACTGGTGTTATCCTTAGGGAAATAGGAATTGGAGGTAGTAATACCCCACTTATAATCACCTTCATCCGGCTCCATTTCGCCAGAAAGAATCTGGAACAGCGTAGTGGCAGCAATGCCATAGGAGCCCACAAAAGCAATTTTATCGTCGTGGCCCACGGTAAAAGAAACATTGTCTAACACCTTTTCGCCGTCAATGGTTTTGGTGAGATTCGTTACAGTCAGAACCTCATTTCCAATTTCTCTATCTGGCTTAAAATCCACATAAGGATATTTGCGGCTGGATGGACGAAGGGTGTCTAACTCAATCTTTTCCAGGGCGCGCTTACGGGAGGTAGCCTGTTTGGATTTGGAGGCATTGGCGCTGAAGCGCTGGATAAACTCCTGCAATTCCTTGATTTTTTCCTCTTTCTTTTTGTTGGCTTCCTTCATCTGCTTAATCATCAGCTGGCTGGACTCATACCAGAAGTCATAGTTGCCGGCATAGATTTGCATTTTGCCATAGTCCAGGTCTACGGTATGAGTGCAGACCTTGTTTAGGAAATAGCGGTCATGGGATACGACAATAATGGTATTTTCAAAATTGATGAGAAATTCCTCCAGCCAGCGGATGGAATCCAAATCCAGATGGTTGGTGGGCTCGTCTAAAAGCAGAATGTCCGGGTTTCCGAACAGAGCTCTGGCAAGCAGCACCTTGACCTTATCGGTATCAGCTAACTCGCTCATGAGCCGGGAGTGTAGTTCGGTGTCAATGCCAAGACCATTGAGCAAAGTGGCGGCATCTGCTTCGGCTTCCCAGCCGTTCATAGCAGCAAAATCTGCCTCCAACTCACTGGCACGGATACCGTCCTCGTCAGAGAAATCTTCTTTGGCATAGATGGCATCCTTTTCCTTCATAATATCATATAATCTCTGGTTGCCGGCAATGACGGTGTCCAGTACTATATCACCGTCATATTTGAAGTGATCCTGTTCCAGCACAGAGAGTCGCTGTTCCGGTCCAAGGATAATATCTCCGGTGGTGGGTTCCAATTCCCCGGATAAGATTTTCAGGAAAGTGGATTTTCCTGCACCGTTGGCACCGATAATGCCATAGCAGTTGCCCTCGGTGAATTTTATATTGACCTCCTCAAAGAGTGCCTTTTTCCCAAAACGTAAGGAAATGTTGCTTGCCTGTATCATACTTTACCTCATTTCTGTGCCTGTTTGGCACAAATTGTTTACATACAAGAATATTTTACTAAAAATCGGCAATTTTGCAAGTGTTTTTCATTTTCTGGGGTATTCTTGTGTTGATTTATGTGTAAAAAGCGCTCCTCACAAAGTGTGAGGAGTGAATATTGCACCAGAATCGCACTTGGAAAACCAGTTTTCCAGATGCGATTCTGTGCAATATTGACCTTACTGATTTCAGCGGTAAGTCCTTTTTACACTTAGATAAGGTTCTTTCCACACGGAAGTAAAGACCTATTTATACTGAAAACCAGTCCTTTTCTGCAAATTATGAAAATAATAACAAGAAAATATAAAAATTCTATTGTTATTTTCTTAATCTTTCGGTATAATATAAGAAAATCCAGAAAAAGGAATAAATAATTAAATTATGCTTAGCTGGCACAAGAAAAGGCCGAAGAAGGGATGAATAATAGAAATGAGGATTAAAAAAGGAAGACCTTTTCCGTTGGGAGTGACAGAAGAAAATGAAAATCAGGTCCAGGTTGCCATATGGCTTCCGGGTATTTCCTCCTGTAAATTATGCTTGTATCGGAGTGGGAGGGCATCAAAAAAGATAGAGATGTTTTCCATGGAGGAAACGGGAATGCAGGATATATTTTCCGTGCTTCTTACCGGGGAGGGTGTGATAGAGCAATTAGATGGCGTGGAATACGATTTTCTGGCAGATGGAAAAACCGTCCAGGACCCCTATACCAGGGCAGTGGCCGGAAGGGGGAAATTTGGGAAGAAACAGGGGAAAATCCGTGGACGCATGAGTTTTGAACCCTTTGACTGGAGCGGGGAAAACTGGAAAAGACTTCCCCAGGATGAAATGATTTTATATCAGTGTCATGTGCGCGGGTTTACCAGACATAGCAGTTCTGGCGTGGAATTTCCGGGCACCTTTGCCGGGATGCAGGAAAAAATTCCGTATCTGAAGGAGCTTGGCATCAACACGCTGTTACTGCTTCCTATGTATGATTTTAATGAAAAGATGGAGGAGCCAAACAGTAAGGGCGAGAAGAAAATCAATTATTGGGGATATACAGGCGATGTGTTTTACTTTGCTCCGAAGGCCGGGTACTGCACAGGAAGGACAAGCCCTTCGGCGGAATTTCAGTCGCTTGTCAAGGCGCTGCATCAGAACGGCATGAATGTGCTGTTGGATATGTATTTTGTGGGGCAGACACCGGAATTTATCCTGCAATGCCTGCGATATTATTCCCTGCATTTTCATGTGGATGGATTCCGCATTAATCAGGATTGTATGGACACCAGCTGGCTGCGGAAGGATCCGGTGCTATCCCATGTAAAGCTGTTGGGGAATAGTTGGGGAGACCAGATGGAGAATGCAGCCAGAGAGATATGCTTTGAAATGAATGATGGGTTTATGATGGACGCCAGACGGTATTTAAAAAGCGACGAGGGGCAGACAGGGAATTTTTACCGGCGGTTCAGAGAGCAGAGAAATGGCGTCGGCGTAATTCATTATATTACGCAGAATAATGGTTTTACCCTCCGGGATTTAATTTCCTATGATGTGAAGCACAATGAGGGAAATGGTGAGAAGAACCAGGATGGTACTGAATATAATTATAGTTGGAATTGTGGTGCAGAGGGAGCAACCAGAAAGAAATCCGTGCTGAGGATGCGCCAGAGGCAGGAGAAGAATGCTTTTGTTATGCTGTTTCTTGGTATGGCGGTGCCGATGCTTTTGGCAGGAGATGAGTTTGGGAATTCCCAGAAGGGAAATAATAATGCCTACTGCCAGGATAATATTATCACATGGTTAGATTGGCGGCTTTTGGAGAAAAACCAGGAGACCTTTGCCTTTGCACAGAAATTGATTACGTTACGAAAAAAGCATCCGTTGTTTCATCAGAGAAAAAATCTTACCGGGATGGATAACCAGAGCCTGGGCGCACCGGATGTATCCTGCCACGGAAGGGAGCCCTGGGAGGCAGATTTTTCTTATTACAGCCGGGAGCTGGGGATTCTGTATTATGGCAGTTACTTTGGCGCCAGGAGCCTGTACTTTGCCTTTAATTTCCATTGGGACAGTCATGACTTTTATCTGCCGGCGGTGGAATCAGAGAAGCAGTGGAAGCTTATTCTTGACACTTCTGGCGAGAGGGAAAGTGTAAGGAAGGGAAGTATAACCGGAAAATATCAGATGATGCCGCGTTCTATTGCGGTGTTTGAGGGTGTATGTACCCGGCCAGAGCGATCTGGCCGGAGAAAAAAGAATTAGTAATTGTGGTTTTCTACAATAGGGTCAAACAAATCCAGTGAGCAGTGCTTGTCCGAGGTGAAATGTCTACAGGTAGTACAGGACACATCACTATCTCCGGCTCTGTTGGTAGAACCGTAGCAGTCCTTGGCCGCGTAAGCACTGCAGTGTTTGGCTACATTTCTGTAGGTCTGTTCATCTGCACGCATGGCTTACCTCCGTTTGTCATGTTATTATGGGAACAATAATAGTATTTGCAGTCAGGAGGATTTTATACGGAATGATTGTTCTTAAAATTGAAAATGTGAAAGAATTTATGTCACATTTGTTTGCTGGAGAAATGTTTGACCGGTTCCATGTAAACGGTTGTGAAGTAACTACCTTTGTTGAGATTCAGACCGATGGGAGATGTCATTCCGAGTGGTTCGATACCGATGAAAGAGTGGAGGATAGCACGGGACTGGTGACGTGGCAGCAGTTGAAAACCATGATTTTTTCGCTTATCAAAGGAAAAAAAACACCCGAGAGACTGCGGATTGATTTTTGCCATTACATGAATAACGGCGATATGGGTTCACTGCGGGTACAGTATGAAAAAGAAGAACTGCTGCTTTATACCGGTTACATGCAGAAGGATTTTTCCATGGATAAGGAAAAACAGAGGGAATGGGATGAAAATTGTATACATTTTCTTGAAAAAAATAAAATTGCTAGCACTCAGCTTGATTGAGTGCTAATTTTTTCTTGACATTGGAGCCGGGCCGTATTATGATAACAGATAGAGAAAAAACTGGTATGAGATTTGGAGGGATTACTATGACAAATGAACAGGGAAATCTGGCGATTAACTCAGAGAACATATTTCCGATTATTAAAAAATGGCTGTATTCCGACCATGATATTTTTATCCGGGAGGTTGTCAGCAATGGCTGTGACGCCATCACCAAGCTGAAAAAACTGGAGTTGATTGGCGAGGCAGATTTGGCAGACAATTACAAACCCAAAATAGAAGTGGTGGTAAATCCGGAGGAAAAGACCATCACCTTTACCGATAATGGTCTGGGCATGACGGCAGACGAGGTAAAGGAGTATATCAACCAGATTGCCTTTTCCGGGGCGGCAGATTTTCTGGAAAAATATAAGGACAAGACCAACGATGAGCAGATTATCGGTCATTTCGGCCTTGGTTTTTATTCAGTATTTATGGTGGCGGACTCAGCGGAGATTAACACCTTGTCCTATCAGAAGGGAGCAGAGGCTGTGCATTGGGAGTCCGATGGCGGTCTGACCTTTGAGATGAGTGACAGCGATAAGGACACCGTCGGTACGGAGATTATTCTTCACCTGAACGAGGACAGCTATGAATTTGCCAATGAGTACCGGGTGCGTGAGATATTAGATAAATATTGTTCCTTTATGCCAGTGGAAATCTTCCTCACCAAGGCCAATGCAGAGCCGGAGTATGAGACGATTCCAAGTGAGGAAGTGACGGAGGAAGATACCGTTATCGAGGAAATTGTAGAGGAACCGGAAACGGACGAGAGCTCAGAAGAAAATCCAGAAGGAGAGGAAGGCGAGAAAAAGGAGCCGGTGAAGAAGACGAAGATTTTGAAACGCCCGGTTTCTCTCAGCGATACCACCCCGCTCTGGACTAAGCACCCGAATGAGTGCAGCGAAGAGGATTACAAGGATTTTTACCGCAAAGTATTTCGCGATTATAAGGAACCGCTGTTCTGGATTCATCTGAATATGGATTATCCATTTAACCTGAAAGGAATTTTGTATTTCCCGAAGGTGAATCTGGAGTATGAGAACCTGGAGGGCGTTATCAAACTGTATAACAATCAGGTCTTTATTGCGGACAATATAAAGGAAGTAATCCCAGAGTTTTTACTGCTTCTGAAGGGCGTGATTGATTGTCCGGATTTGCCATTGAATGTAAGCCGGAGCGCCCTGCAAAACGATGGCTTTGTAAAGAAGATTTCAGATTACATTACGAAAAAAGTGGCGGACAAGCTTTCCGGTATGTGCAAGACAGACCGTGAGAATTATGAAAAATACTGGGATGATATCAGTCCTTTTATCAAGTTTGGCTGCTTAAAGGATGATAAATTCAAGGAGAAAATGAAGGATTACGTGCTGTTTAAGGATTTGGATGAGAAATACAGTACCCTGTCCGAGTATCTGGACACCCTGCCGGAGCCGGAGGTAGAGGCCGAGGTAGTAGAAGAGGGCGACGAGGAAAAAGCACCGGAGGAAATCGAAGAGCCGAAAAAGACAGTGTACTATGTGACGGATTTGCAGCAGCAGAGCCAGTATGTAAAAATGTTCCGCGACCAGAATATGAATGCGGTGGTTCTGCTTCACAATATCGACCAGCCATTTGTGTCCGCACTGGAGGGTGGCGATGACGCTGTGAAATTCCAGCGGATTGATGCGGATTTGACAGAGGCCTTCAAAGAGGAAGGTGACGAGGAGCAGTTAAAGGAAGAAACAGATACCCTGCAGGAGCTGTTCCGCAAGGTGTTAGGAAAAGACCAGCTGGAGGTAAGTGTTGAGAAGTTGAAGGATGAAAAGGTTTCTGCCATGATTACTCTGTCCGAGGAGTCCCGGAGAATGCAGGACATGATGAAAATGTATGCGGCAAATGGCATGGGCGGCCTGGATATGCCGGAAATGGGCCAGACCCTGGTGCTGAATGCCAACAATGCCCTGGTTCAGTATGTGCTGGCGAATAAGGAAGGCGATAACACGGAACTGTTCTGCAAGCAGCTGTATGACCTGGCCATGATCAGCCACCGGCCACTGGAGGCAGATAAGATGACTGAGTTTATTGCACGGAGCAACGAAATTATGATGTTGTTGACGAAGTAGGGATGGTAGACTTTCATAGTTCCAAATAATAAAGGGAATCCACGAATCGACTCGAGCAGAGGTGATGCTTCGCATCAAATGCTCTCGCTG
>JAFLTB010000070.1 GCA_022510605.1 Lachnospiraceae bacterium | reverse complement strand
GAATATTTGACGCTTGCGTCACGATTCGCCCGGTTTGAAGGACGGTTTCTTTTTTGTACAGTTTTGGAAATTAAAATTTACACGCACCAATTGCAATCCCCCACATACAATAAATAAAGAGGGAGGTGCCGCTTATGCGCAAAACCATATATATTATATGCCTGTGTTTGCTGAGTGTGCTGATGTACTGTGAAATGGAATATAATTTAAGGGGGAGTAACACCAGTGGACTATATGTACCTACGCCATTTTTTGCGTCTCAGGTAAAGGCAGAAAATGAAAAGAAAACAGCATACCTGACTTTTGATGACGGACCAAGCGAAAATACCCGAAAGATTCTGGAAACCTTACAGGAGAAAAAGGCAGTGGCTACTTTTTTTCTAATTGGAAATGAAATTACACCCGAAAGGGAAAACATTGTAAAGCAGACTGTGGCCCAGGGAAATGCAGTAGGGGTGCATACCTACTGTCATGAAAAAAACAAGCTCTATAGCAGTGCGGAGGGTTTTTTTGAGGATTTTGAACAGGCTTCAAAAGCAATTCAGACAGTTACAGGTAAGGTGCCTAAGCTGCACCGGTTTCCCTGGGGCAGTAATAATGGGTATGTCAGTTCTTATGTAGATACACTGCATGAAAAATTGCAGGATATGGGAGTGCGAAGCTACGACTGGAATGTGTCGGGAGAGGACTCCATCGGTGGTACGGTGGCCCAGAGTACTATTTTCCAGAATGTAAAAAAGGATGTAACCAGATACCAGCAGCCAATTATTCTTCTACATGATTCGGCCACTATGAAAAACACAGCGGCAGTGTTGGGAGAAATTATTGATTACATCCGGGATGAAGGATATGAATTTGATACGCTGGATAACCGGGAGGAATATATGTTTCCGGCCAGTTGGCGGTAAGGAGTAAAAGACTTTGTCGCAATGCGCTATAGATGAGAAGAAAAACAACGGAAAACGTTATTATTGTGGCGCAAAACGATTTTGCATTACGCAGGTGGAGTGTATAGTAAACAAAAGCAGAAAAGGGAGGGGAGATGGCAGAAGAATGAACTGCTACCTCCCCTTATGACACACCATGTTATAAGAGCAGCCCGTAAGGAATTGTGCCCGCTGTGGGGCAAATGGTTTTGCGCCCCTTACACCAGTTCGGCAATTCGGCTGACTCCCACATAAATTTGTGAAATCTTATACCAGGTCTTAAAGCCGACGATACCGTCCTGAGTCAGGCCGAATACCTGCTGGAACACTTTTACAGCATTCTCTGTATTCGGGCCGAAAATGCCATCCTCAGCAATTTTTGGAATGCGGGGATAGGCTCCGGAAATTACATTTAACTGCCGCTGCATCTGGCGTACCTTGTCGCCGGTGGAGCCTACCACCAGATTGTAACCTGGCCAGGAGGATGGGATACCGGAGATTTCCTCCGTCTCATTGATATAGATAGAACTGCCGTAATAATTGCGAAGAATTTCAATGGCAGAATATCCCTGATCCCCCAGGGCTTTGGAGCCCCATTGGCTTAACCAATTCGGACAGGATACATTTTTGCCGTCGCAGTATTGTGTCAGAATAGGCTGTTCCACATTTGGCCGGGATAAAAAGTTATTGAAGATTTCATCCACCACGCTGGAAATACTGTCAAAAATGTTCCGGTTTGGAATCCATTTGTGGTCATAGGCGGTGGAGGAGGTAATGGTAAAGTCATAGCCTTTGTTTCGGTACCACTCCGTTATCGCTCATTCGGGATTGGGGCAAAAAATCCTCGAGACGAATTTTGAACCGGACGACAATCCTTTCTCTGGTTATGTCAATCCGCTCAATGAGTTTATTTATGAGTACTCGTTTTGTAGGAGTGTCGGCATAGAGGAATACTTCCCGCCAGGAAGGAATGTTGATTTTGATTTCATCCCAATCTGTTGATGTGACACTGCTGGTTTGTAAATCAGTTTCTTTCTGTTGCACCACCGTTAGTTGTTCTCGTTCTTTCTCCTTTTGTGTATCGATGTTACGCACTAAATCTTCTAAAGTAAGAGGGTAATCCCCGGTTATGGCATCTGCAATATGTTCTTCCAGCACACGGATATCATGTTGTATTTTTTCTAACTTTTTCTGTTCCATTGCTAAATCCCTTTCCTTTCGATGTTTTTCCTTGCTGTGATTCTCTGTTATTTCGTCAAAAATGTTCTCATTTTCCAGTAAACGGTGGATATAATCAGCCATTGCCCCATAGATGATGGGTTCAATCTTATCAGCCCGAAACTGCTTTGTCTTGTCATGGGGAACACCTTGCCATGCGTTTTGACACTTATAAATGGGAATCTTGCTTGTTCGCCGTTCTCCTGTGCCTTTAATCGTCCAGTAGTTGTACTTGCTCCCATTTACCATTTTGCAACTGCAATATCCACAGTGCAGGACATCCACCAGGGACAGCATGCCATCATTTCGGCTGATTACCGTTGCATCTTGATTATCCGATGATTTCGTGTATTTCTTACGTCGCTGTTCTCGTTTTCTCTGTACCTTTGTCCATGTATTCTCATCAATGATGAGAATGTCAGGATTTGGTTTGATGGAAAGAATCCACTCATTACTATCTAAACTGCGGGTTCTGCCATCCAGACGTTCCCTGCGATTGTAGGCAGTGTAGCCACAGTATATCGGATTCGTCAGGATGCTGGTAATCGTTCCGCTCTTCCAAACATCATGGGGGGCGAGCTGGTTGTATCGTTCGTCGGTATTCAATGTGCCTGCAATCTTTGCCGAGCCATACTCTTTTGTGAGGGAGAGGTCATAGATGTGCCTGACAACCTCTGCCTGTTCGGGATGAATGACTAAATGTTTTAATACTCTGCCATGTTTGCTGATTTCTCCAGAATCTTGTAAGGTATACCCATAGGGCGGTTTGCCACCCATGAATTTGCCCTGTGCAACCAGTTTTTTTGCGGTGTCCTTTACACGCATCCCTGTGTCAGCGGAAGATTTTTGTGCATTGCCATACCGCAGGGCGAGCATTATTTGTCCCATAACATCATCTGCTTCGGGAGAGATACAGCCATCTTTTACCGTGTAAATGTCTACGCCCAGACTTTTTAGTGACATAATGTAGCCGCCGATTTCCCACATTCTCCTTCCGATGCGGTCGTCTTTGTATGCGACCAGTATGTCGTATTCTTTATTTTGGGCGTCCTGATAGGCATCCTGCAATACATCTCGGTCTGCGATGGTGTTTTTGTAACCGCTCACACCACCTTCAAAATATTCCGTACCATCGTAGTGCCAGTCTGGATGGCTTGCGATATATTCTTCCACGATTTTTCTTTGTGTTATTAAATCGCCACCCTCATCTAACTGTTGGTTGGAACTCACACGGAGTAGTATGCGGACACGTTTTTTCTCGTTCAAAATACAATTTTTATTTGCGCTCATGGCGTTACCTCCTTTATTAAATATTGCTGAAGAACACTGGTAAGAATGTTTTTGATTTCATTTTTTGTACATTCCTCCTTTCTGGTCTTTGTTGGGAATACGAAAGTAACGGTCATTCCATTTTGTTCCGTTTCAAGGGAACAGTAATTTTCTCTGTCCATGTCATTTCCTCTAGGGGCTTTGCTTATAACAAGACTATTTGGGGATGGCTTGTTACATTCGTGTTTTTATAGAATGGAATTGGCGTATTTTGTGCTGGACATATGGGAATATGCAGTGGTACAATAGTACAAAATAGTAGTGAATCAAATTCAATGGGAGGTTGTTTTTATGATGTACCCATTTATGACGTTAAATGATAATACGGAAATCGTCCATTCAGAAATGATGTCAGATGGAACAGTTAAGGTATATATTGAAACGCCGGATGAGAAAGTATGCTTTCGTCATGCGTCATGCTGGCTGCCGGAATATAGGTGGGAAGAAATCTATGGATTTTCAGATGAAGAAATTGCTAAGTTTCAAGAGATAATAGAATCCACCGCACATAAAATACCATATGCCCTGTAAGAAGAGCATATGGCATTTTTGTTTTTCTTCGGTTACTATTTCTTTATTTTCACTTTTTTTACAATACTCCATTTGCCAAATACTTTTTTTGTGCCATCCCACCGATAAGCTCGAACCCGGAAATAGTAAGATTTCTTTCTCTTAAGTTTTTTGAGTGTAACTTTTGTTTTCGTGATAACTTTTGATTTCTTTTGTTTGGTAAATTTTTTATTGGCAGCGTATTGGATTTCATAGCCGTTTGCGTCTGTCGCTTTTTTCCAGGACAACGTGACAGCGTTTTTCTTTTTGCTTTTTGCGGTCAATTTTTTTACTTTTGTTGGTGTTGGCGTTATATTTGGAGTAGGTGTTGGTGTAGGGGAAACAGTTGCCGGCGGTGTAGTTGCTGTCGGTGGAACAGTTGGATTTGTCGAATCACTTTTCGGAAGTGTTTCCGTTTCAATAGTGCCACAAATCAAACAGCTTCTTGCCATTTCTCCGTTTGCCTTGTCAGTTGCTGGGATAGTGACAGACCACTCACTCCATTGATGCCCGAAAGCGGGAGTAGTTACTTGTTCAGTCAGTATTGTTCCACATACGGAGCAACGTTTACCCTCGGTCAAGCCACTTTCGGTGCAGGTGGCTTCTACGGCAGGAATTATTTCTTCGGTATGACCTTGTGTTCCGCACTGGTCAACTACTGTGACATCTATGGTATCAGTAAGACCATTTGCTGTTTTTGCGGTAATGGTAGCTGTGCCAGATGACAGGGCGGTAATTGTTCCATCATTTGAGCAGGAAACGATGTCTGGATTGTCGCTGTGCCAAATTATTTTTTGGGCTGTAACTTCCGCAGGGGTAATGGAGGCAAAAAGTTTTTTTGTACTTCCAATGGAAAGTGTTATGGCAGAGGCATCCAGTTCAATTTGAGTTGGAAATGTGCTGTTAAAATGGACATTTATGGTGTCTTCAATATAGGGATTACTTATTTCTTCCCAATCGCTTTGGGTGCCGATATAATATAAATCAATTGTGTGTCCATCCTCAGTGCATTCATAGAACAGGTCAAAGCCAAGAATTGTAATGCTATCAGGAATGATTACACAGGATAAGTGACGGCAATAGGCGAAGATTTCATCTCCAATAGAAGTAACACTGTCGGGGATGGTAATATTAGTTAAACTGCTACAGTCAGAAAATGCCCGCTTATCAATAGAAGTAACGCTGCCGGGGATAGTAATATCAGTCAAACTGCTACAACCAACAAATGCCCACGCACCAATAGAAGTAACACTGTCAGGGATGGTAATATCAGTCAAACTGCTACACTCCCCAAATGTATTCATATCAATAGAAGTAACACTGCCGGGAATGGTAATATCAGTCAAACTGCTACAACCCCAAAATGCACCCGCACCAATAGAAGCAACACTGTTGGGGATGATAACAGTGGTTAAATTGTCACAATACTTAAACATGTCAGAACAAATATTGGTTACTCCGTCAAGGAACAACACTTTCTTCAGATTATCGCATTCCCTAAATAGCGGAGAATAGACATCATATATATAGCCTGTTATTGTAAAATTGCTTGCTATTGTTAGATTAGTCAAACTGCTACATTTATAAAATGCATCCGCACCAATAGAAGTAACACTGTTGGGGATAGTAATATCAGTCAAACTGCTACAGTAAGAAAATGCCCACTCGCCAATAGAAGTAACACTGTCGGGGATGGTAATATCAATCAAACTGCTACAGTAAGAAAATGCACCCTCGCCAATAGAAGTAACACTGTCGGGGATAGTAATATCAGTCAAACTGCTACAGTAAGAAAATGCATCCTCGCCAATAGAAGTAACACTGTCGGGGATAGTAATATCAGTCAAATTGCTACAGTCATAAAATACCCGCTCGTCAATAGAAGCAATACTGTCGGGGATAGCAATAGTAGTCAAACTGCTACAGTGAGAAAATGCCCACTCGCCAATAGAAATAACACTGTCGGGGATGGTAATATCGGTTAAATTGGGACAGTCATAAAATGCACCATAACCAATAGAAGTAACACTGTCAGGAATAGTGACACGAAGTAAATAGTGACAGCCGGAAAATGCCCCTTCAGGATGTGAGTCAGGATTATCAATATACCCATTCAACCCGCCATCCTCAATACTAACAACGCTACTTGGTATGGTAACGTCAACCAATCTGGAACAGCCCGAGAAAGCAGAACCACCAATCATTTTGACAGGTTTCCCATCAATTTCAGAGGGGATTTTTATTTTTGTTTCTGTTCCAGAGTATTTTGTGATCTCGATGAAGCTTTCATCAATAATATTATAAGTATACCCATCTGTCGTTGTCTCTGCCGATACCTCTGCATCCGTTCCCAGTATACTTCCAAGCCCAAATAACAATAGTGCAAAGACCACTAAACATATTTTTTGTATCTTCATCAATTTTTCCTCCTGTTCTTATTGTTATATTTCTTGCAATGGCTTTTTGCTATGCATTCTTTACATTTTGCATTCTTTTTCTTACAAATCTCTCCATACCCATCCGCACAGTAAGACCAAAGAATATAATCCACTTCAGCAGTCGGCTTACCCATCAGTTCAGCTAGTTCTACGACTTTATCAAATGCCTCAAAAGGCGGAACCTCTTTTTTGTCAGAGAGAGCAAGGTGTTCACTGCCTAAAATCCGGCAAATGTGCCGGTCTGGTTTTGGGATATCATAACCGATATTCCGTAAGTATTCACATACAAGGGCAACATTCATCTGCTCCAGTTTGGCTATACTGCCGGGAGTAGATAAGACAACCACAAGCGTCTTTAGTGTATCATCTATATCTATCAATTTCTGATAGTATGTATCAACCATTCCAAACTCTTTTTTTAAGAAAATAAGTCTGTCGATATTTACAGAAAGCAGTGCCTCCATTTGCTTTAGCGTAGATTGTGTTCCGCAGTGGATTTTTTTGATGTTTTCCCGTAGTTGTTTAGGGGAACATTTTTTTAGTTTTTCCACATCATAGTTGTAGAAGATTTTATCCACATCGGAAATACAACCTGTGACGGAATCAGCATTTTTTGACACGTCTGCCCATCTATTCCCTGAACTCAACATGGAATACACCATAGCACGGATATGATCTTGTAACGTGAATGGTTTTTTGCCCTTTTTCCGTTTCTCTATTTGCTTTCTTATGAAACTATTCTCCCATAACTTATCTGGTTCATCTTTTAACAGTTCGCTTTTTAAGTGTTCTTCCATCGCAGATACTAGCTCTGCCGTTTCCCGTATACTTGTGTCAGACATCCTAAAATACCTCCGGTTTTTTCTTTACGATGTTTTACAGTGTCCTTTGACTTCGATAAACATTTCAGGACTGATATTTAGTGCAATGCAAATCGCACACAAATCATCGGCGTACAATGTCCGTTTGCCGTTCATAATCGCATTAAAAGTGGCTTTCGGTATTCCTGCCTTTTTTGCGACAGCTACCTGTTTGTAGCCATTGTCAACGATGTATGTGCGGACTTTTTCGTAAACTTGCATAGCAACACATCCTTTCGTCAAGAAATTCTTGATTTTTATCTATAATATCACAGTTAATCAGTTGTAGTCAACGGGAATATCAAGGGATTCTTGATTTCTCATTGCCTTAATAAAGTTTTGAATGTATAATAAGGCAAAGAGGCGGTGATGATGTGAAATATGAAATTGGAAATAGGATTCGTAAATATAGAGAAGAACTTGGTATCAGCCAAAAGGCACTGGCAGAGCAGATTGGTGTGAGTAATGGGCGTGTTTCAAATTGGGAACAGGGATTGAACCGACCGGATGCCGATATGCTGGCTGAACTTTGTGTCGCCCTGAATGTGTCTCCCAGTTCACTGCTGGGGGTTAAGATATCAAAAGATGAATTAAGTGATATAGAATGGAAAATCATACAAGCGTACAGAGAGAAAAAAGATTTGCAGAAAGCAGTGCGAATTTTGCTTGGAGTTTGTAAGGAATAAAAAAATCCATCTTGAATATTGGTAATCAGGATGGATTTTCTTACTATACATAACATGACATTCACTTCTTGCAAATGCAGGATTACCGGATAGAGAATCAACCCTGACTTCTTCTGAGGTTGTACTCTTATTGCGGGAAATAGAGGAACTGCAAGTCGGTTATCGCCTGTTAAAGTGTTCAGGAGCATAACAATTTGAGAGGGGAATATAAAGTGTGTAAGTTACCGGTAACTAAAAAAAAGTTTGAATTCTATGAGCTTTGATGGTATAATTTGGTTTATATGGTATATATCATATAAAGGAAAACAAAAATTTTGAAAGGAGGAGAAAAGTTGTACGATTATCAGATGGTGTATGATTCCAGTACCGGTACACTTACGGAAGAGGGGACTCTTGCTTTCGGCGGTTTAATGGGGCTTGGAATTGCAGCGATGGTAGCAATCATTATAATTTCGCTTATCTTTTATGTTTTGTACATAATTGCCGCATGGAAAGTCTTTACGAAAGCCGGTGAACCGGGATGGAAAGCTATCATACCAATCTACAATACATACATTACATATAAGATTAGCTGGAAAACATCCATGTTTTGGATTACACTTGCTTTAGCGATAGTAGGCGGAATACTGAATAGCCTTATTACTTTCAGTGTCTTTTTTTCTGTGCTGTCATCGCTGATTTCGATTGCAATCATTGTACTTAGTATTATTCAGATGAATAAGCTTTCCAAAGCATTTGGACATGGCGCAGGTTTTACCGTTGGTTTGATTTTCCTGAATTTCATATTTATGCTTGTATTGGGATTTGATTCTTCAGAGTATATAGGTCCTCAGGAATAATCAGCAAAGCAATTTTGTATGCGGCGACTTTATAAGTTGCCGCATATTATTTGTATAGCGTACAAGTAAACCACCGGCTAAGCCGATGGTTCTGATTCTATGCTACTTTTGAATAGTCAATAATTGAGATTTCCTGCATTAGTTTTTTGGCTGATTCAATAATCTGCTCCAGATGTTCCACGACATCGGCGGTATAAATTACTTCGTTGCATTCTGTGACTTTATAACAAGGTACATTACGAACAATGATAAGGCAGCTGCCTAAATCCGTAACATCTGTTGTAGTTCCTTTTTCTGCGGTAGAGCCGCATTCCATACATAACATGACGTTCACTCCTTTCTCGTTTTGAAATCATTTTCCCAATGTTCAGAAGTTGGATAGTAAGCAGTGATTAAATATATAAAATTATCATCATGGCTTACAACAATGTGTATAGATCTATTTTTTGCAGATATGCCTAAAATTAAACAGCTGGGTAATGTTTTGTCAGGGCTATTTTTGGGGGCATATTCATTTGTTTTAGCGTTTCAATATCAATCAACCTTTTGTAGGAAAGATGATCTCCAGAACCTTATATTAGCTTGTCCTAATTACTTGTATTCAAGGGAGTATGTAGTTTTCCCAACAACTCGGATAATCAGTTCATTTACGATGAGGTTTCTGCAACCCTGAATCAAAGGATACGAAGTTACCACTCCGTATACACCCGATTCAGGGTAAAGGACTGGATGGCCAGTACATTGGCCTGGATGGTAGACTCCGGCCAGGTGGAATAAATTTCGCTGCTGGCTACATTTTTAATGTAATCGCTATATTTTACATAATAATCTTTTGCACTGCTGTCCGATGGAGGGCCGTTGTGGACTACCACATATTCAGGAATGACAACCCGGCTCAGGACAATTTCCCCGGTTTCTTCTATGGTTTTTATCTCGCTTTCCGGTATTTTTGGCGGATAGTCTCCCCATAAAGTGTGGTCCGGAATAACAAAGAGTTCGGCGCTGTCCGGCTCTGTTTCATCCAGAGGAATCAGACTGGCATTCTGGATAGCGGTCTCGCCGGAAAAAATTTCGGCGCCGCTTACTTCCAGGGGTTCAAAGCCCGGAGCCTGAATAGAAATTGTATATTCGGAATAGGGTTTATCGGCACCGGGTTCCATGCTGTATTCCAGTGGCGGGGCCTCCAGTTCAATGGCGTTTACCTGTCCCTGATTGTCTGTCCGAGTCTCCTCGATGGTTTGTTCCGGTTCATTCTCACTGGTGATTCTCACGGTAGCACCAGAAATAGGAGTGCTGCCGTTTTCGGATATAACATTTACGTTTAATCTTCCATATTCCATAAGAAACCAACCTTTGCACATGTTATTATAATGTATGAATACTTTATAAAAAAGTGCAGGAAGGGTTGACATATTTCAAAACTGCGCTATAATTAACATGCTAATGATTAAAAAACTAATGATTTAATACCTAATAATTTAATATCTAATTATAGAGGGGATACCCTGGAAAGGAGTGAAACTGTGCAAAGCAAAGAGGAACCCTGTAATCACAACACCACGACGCACCGGATGATTGCCATTAACCATCTGCATCGCCGCACATTGGAGAGAAATCTGAAAAAAATTGGCATTCACCGGGCTCAGCATCGGCTCTTGATGAATCTGGCTTCCAATCCATCCCGCTCCCAGATGGAGCTGGCAAAGAGACTGGATGTTTCTCCGGCAACGGTGGCGGTATCGTTGAAATCTCTGGTGCAGCAGGGGATGATTAGAAAGACGGCCAAACAGGAGGATAACCGTTTTAATTCTGTGGAACTGACAGAAGAGGGGAGGCGGATTGTGGAGGAGAGCCGGGAGTTCTTTAATGAGGTTGAGCAGAGGATGTATCAGGGCTTTTCGCCAGAGGAAATGGCAGATTTTTGTGGTTATCTGGAGCGCATGTATAACAATATGGCAGAAATGGAAGATGACATGCCGAAGAACAACAGGAGGGAATCATGAGACAATATGGAAAATATGTAAAACCCTATCTGTCGGCCTTTATTTTAGGCCCGATTTTTATGATAGTGGAGGTGCTCGGTGAGGTGGCTCTGCCGAGACTGATGTCAGTTATTATCAATTACGGCTGTGGACAGGCGCCGGGGGTCGAAGCCAAAGGAACCGGTTTTATTCTGCTGATTGGTGCCGCTATGATTGGAACTGCCCTGCTTATGATGTTAGGCGGAGTGCTGGGGGCCTATTTTGCGGTGAAGGCATCGGTGAATTTTGCCGCTGATTTGCGGCGGGATGTATTTGGCAAGGTGCAGAAATTTTCTTTTGCCAATATTGAAAAATTTTCTACTGGTTCGCTGATTACAAGACTTACCAACGACATTACCAATGTTCAGAACGTGATTTCCATGGGCCTGCGGATGCTTCTGCGTGCGCCGGGAATGCTCATTGGCGGACTGATTATGGCCTTTGTTATGAATGCCAGTCTGGCCATGGTGTTTTGTGTAGTAATTCCCCTGCTGATTATAGCGTTGGGGCTGGTGATGAAAACAGCCTTTGGGCGTTTTGACATCATGCAGAAAAAAATTGATGCCCTGAATTCCCGGGTGCAGGAAAATATCACCAACCAGCGAGTTGTCAAATCCTTTGTCCGGGATGACTTTGAAAAAGAAACCTTTCAGACCGCCAGCAGTGATTTGAAGGATAAAACGCTGCGGGCCATGAAGGTAGTTATTGCGACCATGCCGATTATGACCCTGTCCATGAATGTTACAGTAATGGCTGTCGTGTGGTTTGGAGGAAAGCAGGTGCTGGCCGGCACTATGCCCATTGGAGATTTGACGGCATTTACTACCTATGTGACCCAGATTCTTATGTCGTTAATGATGGTGTCCATGATTATGATTCAGGGCTCCCGTGCGGTGGCGTCTTCCCATCGTATTCAGGAGGTGCTGAATACAGAAATTGACTTAAATGATAGTGATGCCAGGGAAAAGGAACGCAAGGTTGTGAAGGGAAAAATTGAATTTCGCCATGTAGGTTTCCGCTACTACAAAAAGCATAAGCATAATGTATTACAGGATATTAATTTTACCGCAAATCCAGGTGAGATTATTGGCATTATCGGCTCCACCGGTTCCGGCAAGACCTCGCTGGTGCAGTTGATACCGAGACTGTATGACTGTGATGAAGGTGAAGTGTTAGTCGATGGTATCAATGTCAGGGAATACTCATTGGAGAACCTTCGGAACGGCGTAGCCATGGTACTTCAGAAAAACACATTGTTTTCCGGCAGTATTATGGATAATCTGCGCTGGGGAGATGAGGCTGCTTCCGAGGAAGAAATTTATGCTATGGCAGAAGCGGCCCAGGCCGATGGATTTATCCGGGGTTTTGCCGATGGGTATGAGACAGAACTGGGGCAGGGCGGAGTCAATGTGTCTGGTGGACAGAAGCAGAGACTCTGTATTGCCAGGGCCTTGTTAAAAAAACCGAAAATTCTTATTCTGGATGACAGTACCAGTGCGGTGGACACGGCCACCGAGGCCAGGATACGTGCGAGTTTCTCCACATCTCTGAAGGATACCACAAAGCTGATTATTGCCCAGCGGATTTCCTCCGTAGAGGATGCCGACCGGATTCTTGTTATGGATGAGGGAAAAATTGTGGGTCAGGGGACTCATAAAGATTTGTTACAAAATTGTGAGACCTACCAGGAGATATATTATTCACAGAAGGACAGAGAAGAAGAGGAGGTGGCAGGATGAGTCAGGAACAGAAGGCCCCTCAGAGAGGGATGCGCATGGGGCCAGGGCCGGGACCGGGCGGCCGGGCCGCAGCTATGAATGGCGGTAAACCAAAAAATTCAGGTGCGACTATCCGCCGTCTGCTCTCTTATATGGGAAAGGATAAGGCGTTGGTCTGTCTGGCGCTTGTATGTGTTGTCATATTTGCCGGGGCCACACTGGCGGGCTCTTATATCCTGAAGCCCATTATTAATGAATTGGCCCAGGCGGCGTCGGGGATTGCCGAAGCAGCGGAGGGAGAACGGCTGGAGTTGATTGCGAAGGCCACCGGGAAACTGATGCAGAGTGTACTTACCATGCTGATTGTTTATGGCTTTGGTGTGTTGGCAAATTATTTTCAGCAGAGAATTATGATTGGTGTATCCCAGCGGGCGATGATACGGATTCGTAAAGATTTATTCCATCATATCCAGGATTTGCCTGTTCGATACTTCGACACCAACAGTACCGGTGATATTATGAGCCGGTTTACTAACGATATTGATACCATTGGTGAGTTGATGAATAATACAATTATCCAGATGGTTTCCGGTCTGATTAGTGTTGTAGGAACCATGACCATTATGCTGGCAGAAAATGTGTGGCTGGCGCTGATTACCATTGTCATGGTGCCAGTTATGATAAAAGCAGGTAGTTCTATTGCTAAAAGGAGTTCAAAATATTATAGAGAGCAGCAAAATGCTCTGGGGCGTTTGAATGGATATATTGAGGAGACGGTTACCGGACAGAAGGTAGTAAAGGTATTCTGTCATGAAAACAAGGCGGTAGAAGAATTTTCCGGCCTCAATAACGACCTTCGGGGCAAACAGATTCGGGCACAGTTTTTCGGCGGTATCATGGGGCCGGTGATGGGAAATATCGGGCAGGTATGCTATGGTCTGACCGCAGCCATTGGCGCCATCTTCTGTCTGCGGGGTGCACTGACCGTAGGAGGATTGTCCATATTTGTAAATTACTCCCGCCAGTTCAGTCGTCCCATTAATGAACTTTCCATGCAGGTGAATATTATTTTCTCGGCACTGGCTGGTGCAGAGAGGGTATTTATGGTTATGGATGTCAAACCGGAGGAAGAGGATGCCCCAGATGCCGTAGAAATGGCGGATGTAAAGGGCGAGGTAACAATGGAAAATGTGACTTTTGGTTACAATCCGGATAAAACCATATTAAAAAACATTACCCTGTATGCCCATGCAGGACAGAAGGTGGCTTTTGTGGGCTCTACGGGAGCAGGAAAAACCACAATTACCAATCTCCTAAATCGGTTTTATGATATTCAGGAGGGGACCATTGCCATTGACGGTATTGAATTAAAGCATTATAAAAGGAACAGTCTTCGTTCCAATATTGCCATGGTATTGCAGGATACTCATTTGTTCAGTGGTACAGTGAGGGAAAATATTCGTTATGGTCGTCCGGACGCCACAGATGAAGAGGTGGAGCAGGCAGCAAAAACAGCCAGTGCCCATTCCTTTATTATGCGTCTGGAAGACGGATATGATACGATGCTGGAGGGGGATGGAACCAATCTGAGCCAGGGGCAGAGACAGCTTCTCAACATTGCCAGGGCGGCAATTTCCAAGGCTCCGATTCTGGTACTGGATGAGGCCACCAGCTCGGTGGATACCCGAACAGAGAGGCATATTGAGCATGGTATGGAGCGGCTGATGAAAAACCGCACTACCTTTGTGATTGCCCATCGGCTCTCCACTGTCCGAAATGCGGATTGTATCATGGTGCTTGAACAGGGAGAGATTATTGAGAGAGGAAGCCATAAGGAACTGTTAGAGAAAAAAGGAAGATATTACCAGCTTTATACTGGTGCGGTGGAACTTGCATAGTTTTACCACTGGACAAATGGCGGGGAATAGTATAAGATAAAAAATAGATTTCTGAGGAAGGAGAAAATATATATGAGAAAGAAAGATAGCAAGAAGATAATTCTGGGTACGGTGATATGTGCCGCCCTTGTTTTGGGAATAGGAATGGGACAAAAAAATGCTGTGAAGGCGGAAGGACTGGCGGACAATCCATCTTCTGCGTCCACAGGGGGTGCCGTATCGGGAGATGCAATTGATCCTACTCTGTCCCCTTCCCCGACCCCGGTAGATGTTTCCCAAATTAAACTCAGTAAAACCAAGGCCGTACTGATGGCAAAGAAAAAAGTGACATTGACAATCAGCGGCACCACGTCTCAGGTGACATGGAAAAGCACAGATAGTGCGATAGCCACAGTGAGCGACACAGGTGTGGTAAAAGGCGTTAAAAAAGGAAGTGCTACCATAGAAGCCAGTGTGGATGGCATTGTTTTGCGGTGTCTCGTGACGGTTGTGCCAAAGATGACAAAAAAAGATTTTGGTAAATTTGACGGAGAAAATTTTATTTCCTTCTGCCAGAGAAAGGGTTATAACCGTGGTTATGCCTGGACGGGACAGTGGAAGGGCAGCAGTAAGAAAAAAGTAACCTATCGTGGGATCAAAATTGGCGCCAGCAAGGCAAAGGTAAAGAATGCCTATGGTGAGTTTACTTTGAAAAAATGCAAGGCCAAGGACCCCTTTACGAAGATGAAAGGATTGAAAAAGAATAAGGTAAAAACCTACACGGATGAAACCTATGGAAAATACCGGATTCGTTTTTACTTTAACAAAAAGAAAAAGGTAGTAGCGATTATTTATACCTGTAATGCCAGCAAGATTACGAAAAAGGCATTGACAAAATATTTGTAAAATTTTGCATCAAAAGAGTTGGCTTATGTGAAATTAAAATCAGGAAAAACCACGAATCGACTCGAACCGGCAACGCTTACGCGTTAAGGTTCTCGCTGAT
>JAFLTB010000007.1 GCA_022510605.1 Lachnospiraceae bacterium | reverse complement strand
ACAAATCGACTCGAGCAGAGGTGATGCTTCGCATCAAATGCTCTCGCTGATTTGTGAATTTTTTCTAGTTTCACGCTACTAAAGGGACAGCCTCACAAGAAGAAAAAGAGCTGATAGCCGCTTAAAAAAGCCAGGGGAGAGGAGTCTTCAGAAAATGAGGGAGTTAATCTTTCCTTTCTGCATCTGGCATCATTATGCTGGCGGGGAATAGTGTTCAAGAATATGTAAGATATCTGATTGATACATGTTGCCACCGAGAACACTGCCGTCTGGGGAAAGGCAGATGGCACGTATATCCTCCGGGTTCTCGTCGTATGGATTGATATACTCTTTGTCAGGGTCAAAGTATTCACCCAGATATTTCAGTGCATTTCCACTGGGAAAGATGAGGTTTCCCTTGGAAGACATAATGTCCATTTGTTCAAAGGTCTTCAAAATTTCAAGTGTTTTTTGGTTATATGGGTTTTTGTCCTCTTTATCCACCAGCCAGGCAGGCTGCGTGCGGAGTGGAATCCCTGTGGCTTTCACTGCTTCTGCAAAGGCCCTTACAGGCTCCAGGGGAATCGTTTCCTGATGAAAGGCATCTACGGATAGCAAAATATTGTTTACTCCACTCTCTGCCAGTTTCTCCGCTGTTTCTTTTATCCTTTTCTCATCCTTGCTGAAAAAGCCATTTGTAATAAGCTGTCTTTTCGGAATATTCATTTCTCTGGCGGCAGTATGTATTTTGCATACCTCATCCGGGTGCAGCAATGGCTCTCCGCCAAATGTCATCAGGGATTCTATGTTGAATGTCCCGCACAGTTCATAAACAACCTGGGCGGCAGCATCGCCGTTTATATATTCGCCCCCTGCTGTATGCTCCCCCTCGGAGCAGTGTTTGCAGCGTCCTGTGCAGGCAAGTGTTATTAAAAATTCAATTCGGTTCAGATTTTTGACGTATGGATTCATCTCTTATCCTCTTTTTGTTTATTAGTGATTATACTAACTGCATAACTTCCGTTTCAAACTCCTTAATATCATCAGCAGACAACTCAGGTAAGCACTCGGATATTTCTTCAACTTTAATTTTTCCTAATTTCAAAAGTCTGCGAGCATTGTTCTTTGTTGTTTCATTTCTCATATCTTACACCATTTTGCACATAGCCGCCACTCCTTTCTCATCCTGCTTGAAATACCTTGCTTTTTTCGCAAGCACTTCAAAATGTATTCAAAAACATCACCTTCTTCTATTTTCATTATACATCGGATACTATTTTTTGAATAGAAAATTTTCTGACAGTTTCATTTTTGCAAATATCAGAAAAAAGTGAGAAATTCATTAGAAAAAAGTAAGAAATTCACCAGAAAAATGGAAAAAGTTTTTCTATCCGATGTGGTAGTATCAGCAGTAAGAAAGAAATCAGAAATTGATAACTGAGTCCACAGGAGGTACAAGGATGAAAAAAATAGGTATGATATTTATGTCAATAGCAATCTGTGCGATGGTAACAGGCTGTACAAAGGAACCGGCGCAGAAAACGGAGACAACAAATGAGCCAACGGAGACAGTGCCAAAAATCGAACAAGCCGCAGAAAACCAGTCAATTTATGTTGAGGAATACAATATGGAATACCAGCTGGATGAAGCTGCCCGTATATTATCAGGAAAAACAGAAATGGTAATTCAAAACAATACGGATACGGCTTTCAGCGAAATATATATTCGTTATTTTCCTGCCGTTTCTTCCGACGGAAACATCCTGTCTGCAAAGGAAGAGACGAAGGAACTGGCAATTAAGCAGGAAAAAGATGCCTCTACAATACTTGTAAAATTGTCCAAAGAACTTTTGCCCCAAAATTCGACTAAAATAGAAATTGAGACAAAAACGACTGTACCGAACCAGACAGAACGTTTTGGTTATTATTCCAACCACGGAAAGCATATTTACCAGCTGTCTTTTTGTTTTCCGCAGCTGGGTATGTTTGATCAGGAAGAGTGGATTCTGCATCCATATATTACACATGGCGCGGAGTGCACTTTTAATCGTTGCAGTAATTACAACCTGACTTTAGATATCCCAGAAGGCTATCAGGCAGTTGGTACAGGGGATGAAAAACGAGAGAAAAATACGGTTACCATTCAGGGAAAAAACCTGCGTGAGATGGCAGTCGTTGTTTCCGATATGCTGGAATGTGATTCCTTTGAAGTCAATGGTACAAAAATAAACCACTACTATCTGAATGAGAATAAAAACTCTGATAACTATATGAAATGCATTCGGGAAGCGGCTAAAGATTCTTTTCAAATATATACAAAATACATAGGAAAATATGTATATACAGAGTTGGATATCGTACAATGCAAATTTTCCGGCGGAATGGAGTATCCGGGTCTTATCATGTTAGGAACCGATTTTCATAAGGGGGACGTGGATAAGTATCTGGATGCGGACGAGTATAGTATATTAACGGCACATGAGATAGCTCATGAATGGTTTTATGGCGCAGTGGGAAATGATCAGTATAAGGAAGCATGGCTTGATGAGGGCTTAGCCACATTTCTGGGAGATATTCTGTATGGCAATTCCGAAACAAAATCAGCACCGAATCCGGCAAGCAAATATAAAAAGAAATACGGAATGGAATATGCAGATATGAAGGATATGGAGATAACTCAAATGGTAACAACGGATACAAAAATAAACGGAGCATATGACGAGTATGCTTCGCCGGAGGATTATGCAGAAAATACCTACGATCGTGCCTCCCTTCTGTTCTATGAATTAAAAACTTCTATGGGAGAGCAAAATTTTAAGAAAGCATTGCAGGAATACTATAAGACGTATAGGTTGAAAGAGGCATACGGACAGGATTTAATAGATATCCTGAAAAAATATGGAGCTAAAGATACCATTCTTGAAAAATATATAAAGTAGGTAGTAAAAGCCCCTCCAATCAGCGGGAACCTTAATGCGAGACTCTGCCTCACTATTGCCGGTTCAAGTCGATTAGAGGGGCGCTATGATTATAAATTGTTCCATTTATTTCTCCCCCTGCTGACACCAGGAAGCAATATCGGCAATGGGCGCAGTACCCATAACAGCGCTTCCATCATAATCCGTGGCATCCTTCTGCTGTCTGGTGGGAAGGAAATAGTGGTTCAGGTTTTTATAAGAACGATACGCAATATGGGAACGTCCCTTCAACAATTCCTGCCAGGCCTCATAGTAGGACACCGGCGTCTCAAAATCCGCCTCCCCCTGCAGCACCAGCAGCGGCAGAGTGGAATTCTCATCCATAAAATATCTGGCATCGCAATCCACTGTCTGGGGAGCCTCTCCGTAGAACTGTTCTGTGGCCCGCAGAGGTCTGGCTCCCATCAAAATAGCACCGGACAGCCGCCCGGCTTTTCTTTCTATCAGAGCAGGAAGATAATCGGCGGCTTTTCCCATGGCCGCCACATATATCCGGCTGCTGTCAATCTCTCTGGCGTTATACATCTGGTCGATGGCATACCAGGCATCCTCTAACAAAGTCTCATAGATTCCGGCCTGTTCTGGCATGGAGGAGGCATACTGATACCCCCGCCTGTGATAGCGCAGGCTGGCAATCCCCTGTCTGGCAAGCCCCTCTGCCAGGTCCTGTAACGGGGTATTTCCGGACTGACCAATGGTGCCGTCCATATCCATGGCATCTCCGGCAGAGAGAAGAATCACCACCGGGGCCTTATCCGTACCGGTAGGCAGGGTAAGTTTCCCATCCAAAGTATAGGGGGTACGTCCTACAGTAAGAGCCTGTTCGGTAAAATCCATACTTCCAGGAGCGGCCGCATCCGAATCAGCCACCTCTCCCGCCGTCCCCGAGGCGGACAAAGTGACAGGATAAAACCACAAACCTGCAATTTTCCCATCTTCTTCATAGACAAAACGAAGCAGCCGTCCCTGATTATCCTGGTAGCGGAAGGTGACCTCCACCACCCGGTAACCATCTCTGTCAAAGTTTTCTATTTTCTCGAGACCCTGATATTCCGCCAACCCATCGGTTACGCTCTCCCAGTAAGCCTGCACCTGTTCCTCAGACAGCACTCCTGCCAATCCATCGGAAAAAGCCTCTGTCACCGCTCCATACAGCCCAGAGGCAATCTGCTCGGCATACTCCCGGCTTTTCGTCTCCAGCTCGGTTTCATCCGCAATATATGTATCCGTCCCATCATCGGGAGTTATCATACCGCCGGTAACCGCAGTACCTGTTACCGCTCCGCCTGTGGCCACATCGCTGGCCGAATTTCCCTGGTTTTTCCCGCTCTCTTTCTGGCATCCGAAACAGAGACAGGCAAACAGAAGGAAAACCAGAATGTTAACGTACCTGGCGAACCCTCTTTTTTTAATCTGCATCCTCCGCCTCTTTCATATAGACACGAAGCCGCTTTTGGAGCATTTCCCCAAACAGACAGTCCGGATAGGCCTCCAAAAATATCTTTTTCAGTATAAAACCGCCCGCTTTCGTATTGTGGCCGCCGCCGGAGCCAATTCCATCGCTGATATAACTGGCCAGTTTGCTGGCCTTCATGTGTTTCCGGCAGGTCCGCAGCGACATTTTGTAGCCAATCGGCGTCTCATTGTAGACCACACAGACATCAATACCGGCCACCTGAATCACCAGATCACTGATAACCCCCAGCATATTCGGGTCACAGGCCTCTGTGCGCATAACGGCAAACTGGTATTCCTCATCATAATAATAATTGGAAAGCGCCCTTCCCGCTATCTTCAGCTCTTTCATGGAAAGGTTGGAATTTATCATAGTCTCAACCGTTTCCCTGTCTATAATCTGTCCGTCTGCTGTCAGACAGTCCCTCATCTCCCGGTCCTTCGGATGATAAATCTCCGACAACTGGCCGGTGTCGCTATACAGACCGTAATAGAGAGCCGTAGCCGCATTGCGGTTTTCCCTGACATCATACCCAGCCTCTGACAGAAGCATCCACACTACCGTACTGCAGCTGCCACAGTCACTGACAATATAACACCACTCATCCGTGGGTACACAAGGCGGATGATGGTCAATCATGGCGACTTGTCCGGCTGGCAGAGGAGTAATATTTCCTCCTTTGTACTGGCAGTCTACGGTAATCAGCACCTCACACTCCGGCAATTCATCCACATATTCAATCGGAATGGAAAGCCTTTCCACCATCAGCTGCAGCGCTGGCTTGGTAATCCGTGTATTTCCTGTATAAATCAGGTGAACCTCTTTCCCCTTCTGGCGAAAGTATTCATACAGGCCAAACCCGGAGCCGATAGCATCCGCATCCGGGCAGTCATGACACTGGATGTATACGGATTGGAAGTCGTCAAATTTTTCCAAAAACATTATATCACTCCCTTTCTCTATTAGTTTACCAAAAAGGAGACAATTCTACAAGAACTCTTTCCTTTTTTGCCAATTTTATGTTATACTGTGCTTTGAGCACAACACAGAAAGGAGCTATAAAATTATGGCATGGTACGACGAAGCAGTATTTTATCACATATATCCACTGGGATTAAGCGGAGCACCGGCTCTCAACGAAGGAGCTGAGGTGACACACCGGCTTCGGGACATGGAGGCATGGATTGAACACATTAAAAGCATTGGCTGCAACGCCCTCTACATCGGCCCCCTCTTTGAATCCGTAGGCCACGGTTATGAAACCACCGACTACAAAACTCTGGACCGCCGCCTCGGAGACAACGATGACCTGGCACATTTTGTTCAGGCCTGCCATGAAAAGGGCGTCCGGGTTATATTTGACGGCGTCTTCAACCACACGGGACGGGAATTTTTTGCCTTTCGGGATTTGAAGGAAAAACGGGAGGGCTCTCCTTACCGTGACTGGTACTGCAATGTAAACTTCGGAGGAAATAATGAATATAACGATGGATTCTCCTATGATAACTGGGGCGGCTACAATCTGTTAGTCAAACTCAACCAGAGAAATCCGCAGGTACGGGATTATATTTACGAGGTAATCCGGTTCTGGGTATCGGAATTTGATATTGACGGCATCCGTCTGGACGCCGCTGACGTACTGGACTTTGACTTTATGAAGGGAATGCGCCAGGTGGCTAATGAAATCAAGCCGGACTTCTGGCTGATGGGAGAGGTTATCCACGGGGAATACAACCGCTGGGTGAATTCGGATACCCTGCACTCTGTCACCAATTACCATCTGAACAAGGCCCTCTGGTCCGGATGCAATGAGCACAACTTTTTTGAGATTGCCCATACGGTAAAACGCCTGTATGACATGGGCGGCGGCCGGTATGAAAACCTGAAACTGTATAATTTTGCCGATAACCACGATGTGGAACGGATTTATAACAAACTGCAGAACAAAAAGCATTTTTCTATTGTGCATATCCTGATGTACACCCTGCCGGGGATTCCGTCCATTTACTATGGTTCGGAATTTGCCATTGAGGGAAGGAAGGAGCAGGGCTCCGACGCCTCTCTGCGTCCCTGCCTGCACCTGGAGAACTACGCAGACGCTCTGGAGACCAATCCCGCCACCGCACTGGTTGCCAAACTGGGGGCCTTCCGCCAAAGCTCCAAAGTCCTCTCCTACGGAGAGTACCGGGAACTGCTTTTGACAAACCGGCAGTATGCCTATGCCCGCAGTTACGAGGGAGAGGAAGTCATTACTGCTGTAAACAACGATGATAATGAGGCCTCTCTTTCTATTCCCTATGCCGGAAGCAAGACGGCTCTCACCGGTGTCCTGAGCGGTAAGACCTACCCGGTAGAAGACGGAAGAATTGCCGTGACATTATCGGCCTGCGAAGGAGATATCCTCGCCTAGGCACCATTGCACCAGTATAACGGCGCCATCGCGCTAACAAGCGGCTGTGTCCCGGTTCACAAAATAAATACCGGCACACACTAAGGGCAATGATATGAGAGTGACGGGGTTTCCGATGCTCTCGTTTAGAAATACCGCCGATAACAGGGTGCCAAATACCGGAATCAGAAATTGAAAGACGGTTACCTGCCCCATCCGGTTATATTTCAGAAGAATTGTCCACAGGGCAAATGCCGCTGCCGAAATAAAAATCATATATCCCATGAGAAAAATACCGGTGACGCCAGCGCACTGCCAGTCTACCCGGCCTCCGGCCAGTTCTCCGATTATCACTAACAGGAGACCGCCCGCCAGTAACTGCCAGCCGCAAAGGGTCACCGGCTTTATTTTCTGTGATACCTCTTTACTGAGCCATGCGCCCAGGGCCACCATGACAGCACTAATCAGCATAAAGCCTTCGCCTAACAGGGAAAAAGAGCCAGTAAACATTTCTCCTGCTCCTGTACCGCTTCCCCCAAGATTTACAAGGATAACTCCCATCAGTCCGACAATGCATCCCACAATTTTTTCCCGGGACAAGGTTTCCTTTTTTCCATAACAGATACGGGCCATCAGTACACAGAGAAAGGCTGAGGTGCCATTTAATATTGCTCCCTTCACTCCCGACACATGAGCCATACCAATATAGTAAAATATATATTGTAACCCGGTCTGTACCAGCCCCAGCAAAAGAACACCGCCTACCAGTTTGTAAAAGTCGCCCCTTTCCCTGTTCTGCGCCCGGTCTACTTTTTGCCTTTCGCCTCTTTTTTCCAGAAAGAGGGACAGGAGCAATGTCAGCAGTCCCGCCAGCAAAAAGCGAATCCCGGCAAAAAGAAGCTGGCTCCCCACGTCGCCGGCTTCGATTCCAAATAACCGATACCCCGTCTTAATACAGGGAAAAGCACTTCCCCATAAGAGGGTGCTGATAACGGCACAAAGCACTACCACCTTTCGGTTTTGAAATATTTTTTTCTCCTTCATAAACTCTCCCCTTATAATCTCCTGCAATTTTATATTTTTCCAATTGCAACCAGAGCCCATTTGTTTTATAATAATACTATAAAGATTGATTATTTTTCCCTTATATATATCAGACAGTTAAAGGAGGTCCGCCATGGAACCACAGGAATTATTTAAAAAAGCATTGCTTACCTATGATAAGGCATATAGCACCAACGACTCCTTTTACTACAATCTGCCCTATGTCAAGGATTTTGATTTGTGTAACTGGAAACCTCTGCGTATGTTCAGTGGAAATGTAATAAAATTTTATCAGTATAATCTGGCTAAACCCGTAATTCTTTTTACCGATACGGAGGATATGTAAAAGGGGCGGCTGAAAAACGCACCCCATCCGCATAAACGGTCTTTCCTATAAGTTAGAAAATGGTGCAGGAGAAGCAAAATTCTCCCGCACCGTTTTTAACAGCGTCTTGCATTTTTGTCAGAAAAGATTTTGGAAAAATTCCGCAATCGCCTCAAAGATTTTTTTGAAAAAGGCGCCAATCTGTTCCAGAATCCCCTGGGCCCCACTTAAATCGATGTCCAAATCCTTTAATTTATCATAGATTCCCTGGGCCTGGTCCTGCAGGGTGTCTAAATCCAAATCCAGACCACCAATTTTCTGCATCAGGGATGTTAACCCCGCTTTCTGCTCCTCATTCAGAGTAATACCCAGTTCTTCCACTGCTTCGTCAATAGCGCCTGAAATCTCTTCCTCTGAGGATAAGTCTTCACTGACTACCATATCCTTTACCAGAGCTACCAGCTGGGAGGCTTTTTCCATACCGATGCTCTCTCCCAATTCGCCGGTAAGCACCAGTTCATTGGTGGCCGCATCGGCACTGTCAGCATCGATTTCCTCGCCGGTCATGATTCCATAGGCCTTCATAGCTCCTACTAATGCCGCCGTACCCGAAATCTCAAAGGGCGCCGCCACTGTCACATGGGCGTCACTGATTCCGGCCGTCACAAGGGCATTGGTATACATCTCCTCCGTACAGAAGGAAATATTGTTGGTTTCCACAACAATACCGCTGCCGGCATCCTCTTCCTCGATTTTCACAGAGGACAACGCCCGGGTGCCAATGACACTGGTATCCAGATAGGAATCCAGATATTTATGTTCTTCTTCGTTGGTTACCTCCACTGTCTCATAATCTGCCAGTTCCTCAGATGTAACCCCCAGCTGTTCCATTACTGTGGCTTTCTGGCTTTTGTTCAAATCCGCCCCAAAAGCAATATAGGGCTTTACTGATACAGCGTCTGCCAGACTCTGCTGTCCCGGCACCAGACACATTGCCAGCGCCAGTGTGCCAGCCAAAACTGAAAATATGGTTCGTCTCAATTTTTCACCTTACCTTTCCCTGTTTTACAGGCTCCGGATTCTTTCCAGCGCCTTCTGCGTGTTCTCGGCAGAACCAAAGGCAGTAAGCCGGAAATATCCTTCTCCACTAGGTCCAAAACCAGAGCCTGGTGTACCCACTACATTCGCTCTCTCCAACAGCAGGTCAAAGAACTCCCATGACTTCATTCCCTCTGGGGTCTGAAGCCAGATATACGGCGCATTCACACCGCCAAATACGGCATAGCCCATACCTGCCAGTTCATCACGGATATTTCTGGCATTTTCCATGTAATAGGCAATCTGCTCTTTTGTCTGTGCTTTTCCCGCCTCACTGTAAACAGCCTCTCCAGCCTTCTGGATAATATACGGCGCACCGTTAAATTTCGTGCCGTGGCGTCTGGCCCACAGACTGTTCACCGATACATCCCCGCATTTCAGTTCTTTGGAAATCACAGTAAAGCCAAGACGGGTTCCGGTAAAGCCGGCATTCTTGGAAAAGCTGCGCATCTCTATGGCACAGGTCCTGGCACCATCGCACTCAAAAATGCTGTGAGGTACATTTTCCTCGGAAATGTACGCTTCGTAAGCGGCATCGTAAATAATCACGGATTTATGTTCATTGGCATAGTCCACCCACTTTTGCAGCTGTTCTTTATTCAACGTGGTTCCCGTCGGATTGTTCGGACAGCAGATATAAATAATATCCGGCGTCTGCTCCGGCAGTTCCGGCACGAAATCATTTTCTGCAGTACATGGCATATAAATCACATTCGACCAGCACTCTTTATCCGTCAGGTACTCACCGTTTCGCCCGGACATGGCATTGCTGTCCACATATACCGGGTATACCGGGTCCGTCACGGCAATGGTATTATCCTTAGCAAAAATGTCCACAATATTTCCGGAATCGCTTTTGGCTCCATCACTGACAAAAATTTCATCCAGAGCAATATCGACTCCTCTGGCTTTATAATCGTTTTCCACAATGGCACGGCGCAAAAACTCATATCCCAAATCCGGCGCATAGCCGTGGAAGGTCTCTGCATGGGCCATCTCCTCCACTGCACTGTGCAGCGCATCAATTACCGCCGGCGCCAAAGGCTGTGTCACATCACCAATGCCAAGACTGATAATCTCTTTGTCAGGATTGGCCTCCCGGTACGCCGCAACCTTTTTCGCAATGGTTGAAAACAGGTAACTGCCTGGCAGTTTTAAATAATTGTCATTGATTTTAAACATAGTATACCTCCATTCCGGAGCGTCAGCGGAGAGGGCACGCCACCTCCATAAAACGTCCAATGTTGTTCTTTTTCACTGCTCATTTTACATGAAAAAAACATATTATGCAAGCCCCTGTTTACAAACATACGTTCCTTTGCTATAATATATGACAGAAGCCAAAGGAATCCTGTTGCATAGGGAGTTTCTATATATACGGAAGGGAGGGGTCTCCATGGAGCGGATTATTTTTCATATTGACGTCAACAATGCCTATCTGAGCTGGGAAGCCCTTTACCGGATTGAGGAACTGGGTGAAACATTGGACCTGCGCACCATCCCCTCCGCCATTGGCGGCGACAAAGCCAGCCGCCACGGCATTATCCTGGCAAAGTCCATGCCGGCCCGGGCTTACGGTGTAAAAACGGCCGAGACTCTGGGGGACGCCAGAAAGAAATGCCCGGAACTGCACATTGTGCCGCCCCGCATGAACATATACCGGGAGTACTCCCGCAAGCTAATCGCCCTGCTTCACGAGTTTTCTCCCGTGATTGAGCAGTACAGCATTGACGAGGCCTTTGCGGATATGACCGGCACTGCGCTGGTACGGCAGGCCACTCCGGTGGAGGCCGCTAACACGCTCCGGCAGACCATCTGTGATACCCTTGGCTTTACTGTCAATATCGGGGTTTCCTCTAATAAACTATTGGCAAAAATGGCCTCAGATTTTGAAAAGCCGGACAGGGTTCACAGCCTTTTCCCTGACGAGATTCAGAGGAAAATGTGGCCCCTTCCTGTAGGAGAACTCTTTTTCGTGGGGCGGGCCACTCAAAATAAATTATACAACCTGGGCATCCGCACCATAGGCGAGCTGGCCTCTTTTGACCGGGAAATTATACGCGCCCACCTGGGCAAGCACGGCGCCCTGATACACGATTATGCCAATGGCATCGACCATTCTCCGGTGTCTGCCGAGCCTGCTGACAGTAAGGGCTATGGCAATTCCATCACCCTGCCCCACGACGTAACAGATTCTGCCGAGGCAAAAAGGCATCTGCTTTCCCTCTGCGAGTCTGTGGGCCGCCGCCTGCGGGCAGACCGGGTCATGGCCGGCGTGGTAGCCGTGTCCATCAAGGATTCCGAATTTGCCAGAGGAAGCCACCAGTGTACCCTGGCCTCTCCCACCAATGTAACCGGCGAATTGTACGACCACGCCTGCCGGCTCTTTGAGGAATACTGGGACGGCTCTCCCATCCGCCTGATTGGCGTCTCCACCGCAAAAATTACAAAGGAAGCCCTTCGCCAGTTAAATTTATTTGATCAGGATAAATATCTCCGCCAAAGTAAATTAGAGACCGCCATCGACGGTCTCCGAAAAAAATTTGGCGATAATGCCGTTATGCGGGCCAGTTTTCTCCCTTCCAGCAGGGAAGAGGCCGCTTTAGAGGATTCCTCCGGAAAGGATTCCCCGGAGGAGGAATAATTTCTACACTCCAATCCGGCACCCATTTCCCTTTTCATCATAAAGAACTAATTCAGTAACTCCCGGCGGTTCCGAGGCGCCCGGCTCCCGTAAAAGATAGGTGAATTTCATCTCATACACCCGCCCTGCATCGGTTTCGATGTTCGTGCAGTGTACGGTAAGGGTGGTCTTTACCGGTTCATGGTTTTCTGCCTCCTCCTCTTCCCGCACCTTCGTGTCATAATCATGCTTTCCATTGTATTCCAGCCCGTCTCCCTCTACACGCCCCATCAGGGCACGCCCTTCCACAAAGTCCATGGCCCGGGCAATTTGTCCGTCCACATTTTCCTCCATTCTTGTCTCCCATGTCAAAACTCCTTTCAGGCTTTCGGCATCGTCCTCATTCAGTGCTGTTACAATATCGTAGGCCATCTGGGAACCCTCATCATAGTAATCCGGCCATTCATAACCAATGATAACCTCTGACTCCTCCTCTACCCCCAGCACGTTTTCATCGAAGGAGACAATTTTGTCGTCCAGAAAATCCATGCCCTGGGACACCTGTTCCTCTATATCCTCCAGTGCATTGGTTTTCGCACAAAAAAGTGCCTTTAAGGCCTCCACATCTTTTTTATTAAAGGCATCTACAATATTCTTTGCCAGTTCCAGACAGTATCTGTTTCTTTGTACTCATTTATCTCCCTTTCTGCTCAGCTTTTAATATAAACCGTTGCATCTCGTACTGATTATCAAATACACACAATTCCTCCGGCTCAAAACCAAGAGACTGGTACAATGCCCTCGGAGCAGTTCCCCGTTCATCCCCCTCCCGAAAGGTCTCGAGAACAATGTCCCGGCTCCGGTTCATTTTGGTATACATAAGCCGAATCATCTCTGTAGCAATACCCCGTCGCCTGAATTCCGGATGCACTGCCATAAAGGAAAGCCGGTTTTGCTCTGTAGAGAAAAGCAACACTCCTACCAGCATATATCCATCAACTGCGCAAATGGCAGTCCCTCGCTGTATATTTTTCTCTACCGTCCTTTGGTAATCCTCCCATTTTTCTTCTGTCTCCAGTCCCGGAAAATGGTCTCTCATAATCTCCACCAGATTCATCCAGGCGGCCAGATTCTTCATTGCAGCAAAATCTATCTGAACCTTGTGACACTCTTTTCCATGGGCATCGTACCATTGCCGGATTTCAAACAACTGTCCTAAAAACCAGCGGGGAATCATGAGGCCCTGCTCCTGCATTTTTAGAACCTCTTCCCGGTCTGCCCATCGAACTGCTTTCACTTCTTCCTCCTGCAGATGCAGTCTGGTTAAGTCCACATCCTGCTCCACTATGTAATAATCGTTGAAGGAATGGTCACCATATATCGTAAAATCCGGCCGTGCATCTGACAAGTCCAGCTTTAATCCCAGTTCCTCCCAGGCTTCTCTCTCCGCCGCCTGGTAGCTGCAGTCCCCAGCCACGGCAGAGCCCCCTGCCGACAACGCCCACATATTAGGCCAGCCTTTTTTGAATGGCTGTCTCTGCTGAATCAACAGCTGGTTTTTGCTGTTAAAGATGCATACATTAGCGACCATGTGAAATTCGCCTTTTTCTAACCGGTCGCCCCTCCGGCGGGTATATCCGGCCTTCTCTCTGTTTTTTGTATAGATGTCCCATATTTCGTTCCCTTTTTCTTCTGGCATAATCCACCTCCATGTACAAACAACGAGCGCCCCTGAAGCGCGCCGCCCTTATGTTAGTAAATTGACATCATCATGCTAAAAAAACCCGTCATCTGTTCTACCGACAATGACGGGTTTTTTTAGCATGCAGACCCAGCTTCTATGCTGAGCCATCTATCATTAACGCAGAAGGAGTAACGCGTATGAACTGCTTACAATCAAAATTACAGGTCAACTGCACCTGTGGAGCCATTCTTCAGGCCTTCATTGATGACATAGTAAGCCTTGCCATCCTCTGGCTTAATATAAAGCTTAACACGCTTAATGGCTGTGAGTTTTTTGCCCTCTGCCTCCCATGCCGCATTTACCTTCTTCATAATCTCGCTCTGGGAAGTCTCATTGCCCTTATACTGCACAAATACTTCCATAGTGTCTTTTTTCTTCGCTGTCGTCTTACGGGTAGTGGTCTTGCGGGTGGTCGTCTTCTTGGCTGCAGATTTACGAGTCGTAGTTTTCTTTGCTGTTGTATTCTTTGTTGTTGTCTTTTTCTCTGCCGGCTTCTTCTCTGCTGCTGTCTCTTTCTTGGTCTCTGCCTTCGGCTCTTCTGCTACCGGTTTTTTCATGCCGGCTTCTGTCCCTGTCTTTAATGTAGTCTGTACTGCTTTTTCTGCTGATGCCTTTGATGGCACCGTCGTTTTACTTGCTACCATAATAAACCTCCACAATAACTTTTACAATAATTACATAATGAAATTATACACCCATCGTATCAATTTTACAATCTTAAATTTTACTAAAAAAAACCTAAATTTTAAAATATTCTCAACACTTTTACCAAAAAACCTTTACTTTTTTCTGAAAATCCCGTAAAATAAGGATAAATAAAAACGTATGGGATATAATAACATACGGAAAGAAAGGATGGATAAATAAGATGAAAAAGTTTTTTAAATTTCTCCTTTGCGTTTCAGCAGCCATTGCAGCAATTGGGGGAGTTTTATATTTTCTGAAAAACATTTTGATGAAAGATTATCTGGATGATTACGACGACGATGATTTTGATAACGACCTCTATGACGAGGAAGAAGAAAATCGGGACTATGTAACCATCACACCGGACAGTGACGCAGCCAAAGCGAACGATGCTGCTGATGAGGCTGAGGCCGAGATAGAACCAGAGATGGAAGAATAGAATTTTCTATTATGGCAATTTGGCAAAAAGATAGTGTAGTTCCCTAATGAACAACAAAACAAAGACCCCCGGAGTACCATCCGGGGGTTTTCTATTCCGTTCCTGTATTCAAAAATAATCACTTGACCGCCCAAAAGCAGTCGTCTCACTCTCCTGGCAGGATGGCACTGTCGTGCTAACGGGAGAGTCGGCGGGTCATGCTGAACAGATGCTCGTCAATGTCCTTTGTCATGGACAGTGCTTCATCAATATCAAAATCGCAGAATTCTCCATCCCGGTATGCTACTACACGGTTTGTCTTACCCTCAAGCAGAAGGTCTACCGCCAGCGCACCCATGGCAGAAGCGTACACACGGTCACGACAGGTAGGATTGCCGCCACGCTGAATATGACCGATGACAGTGGCACGGGTTTCAATTCCCGTAGCTGCCTCAATCCGCTCAGCCAGTCCGTGGGAGTCACCGATTCCCTCTGCATTGACAATAATGTGATGCTTCTTTCCAATTCTCCGTTTGGAGAGAATTTTATCGATAATTCTTTTCTCGTCGTTGTCATAACGCTCTGGAATCATTACGTATTCCGAACCGTTGGAAATACCACACCAGAGAGCGATGTGTCCGGCTGTCCGGCCCATTACCTCAATAATACTGCACCTCTCATGGGACGCAGAGGTGTCACGCACCTTATCAATGGCTTCCATAGCCGTGTTGCAGGCTGTATCAAAACCAATGGTGTATTCCGTACAGGCAATATCCAAATCAATGGTGCCCGGCAGACCAATCGTATTAATTCCGTTTGCAGATAATTTCTGTGCACCACGGAAGGAACCGTCACCGCCAATTACCACAATACCGTCAATACCGTGTTTGCGACAGATATCTGCCGCTTTTTTCTGTCCCTCCGGCGTGAGCATCTCCTTGCAGCGGGAGGTAAATAAAATCGTCCCACCCCTCTGGACAATATCTGTAACACTCATGGTACCCATATCCATAATATCCTCTTCTAAAAGCCCCGCATAACCGCGGCAGATTCCCTTTACTTTCAGACCGCTGGCAATACCGGCACGTACTACCGCACGGATGGCAGCATTCATGCCAGGAGCGTCTCCCCCGCTGGTCAGTACACCAATTGTCTTTACTTCTTTCGCCATAATACTTTCCTCCAATGCTCATTCCAAATGTATCGTTATCTGTATAAAAATTTTCCGCAACATAAGCCACATACAATCATTATTTTACTATGACTGCCAGTTTTTTTCAATACTCTTTTCCACCACTTTCACATTTTCTGCCCCGAATTTTTCATAAAGTTTCTCCAATAATTCCGGGCAGACGTGGGTGGAATGGCTGTTTGGCAGACGTTTTTTCGCCCGGATTCCAGACAGAAAAATGTTAACTCCGTCCCGGCCGTCATACGCTGCCAGCGTCTGGAACAGCCATGGCTCCTTCCCCATGTATTCCTCTTTGGTCTGGCACTGAATCCACAGCTCCTTATCCATTTCATCAAAGGGAATAATCCGGGAGCAAATCAGCTTGGCCGGCTTGTCCTCTTCCACTGTCACGCGCCCCTGGACAAAGACCTTGCGGTCCTCTTCCAGCACATTGCGGTTTTTCTCATAATCCTTGGGAAAAACAATCACCTCGGCCGTACCGTACAAATCTTCAATGGTAATAAAGGCCATCAGGTTGTTCGTGCGGGTTGTCTTTACGGTCTTGGCCGTAATCATGCCGCCAATCACTGCCCTCTCCTGATCCTTGACCTTCGGCTCCTCTTCGCCCTCAGCAGGAAGAAAATCCGCCGTGGTGCGGGTGATGTTGCGCTCTAATAACGACACATATTCCTCCAGCGGATGACCGCTGATGTAGACGCCCAACACCTCTTTTTCAAAAGCAAGAATCATCTCCTTGTCATACTCGCCCACCTCCGGCAGTGCCACGTCAAAATCTTCCCGCTCCTCCGGAGCAGCAAAGTCAAAGAGAGACATCTGCCCGCTCATGGTGTGCTTGCGCTCCTGGCTCACACCGTCAATGACACTGACATAGACGCTCATTTTCTGCTTTCTGGTGCCTGGCAGACTGTCCAGAGCCCCCGCTTTGATAAAGCTCTCCATGGTCCGCTTGTTAATAGCCTTGGCGGATACACGCAGGCAGAAATCCTTCAGGGACTGATAGGGGCCCCCGGCCTGACGCTCCTCCACAATTTCATCTATCACTGGTTTGCCCACTCCCTTGATGGCCGCCAGTCCATAGCGTATCGTATTGCCATCCGGAGTAAACCGATACTCTCCCTCGTTGATATCCGGCGGCACAATCTCAATTCCCATCTGCCGGCAGTTCATGATATACTCTGTAATTTTACCAGTATGTTCCATAAAAGAAGTCATAAGCGCCGCCATAAATTCTACCGGATAGTGGCATTTTAAGTAAGCGGTCTGGTAGGAGACCACCGCATAGGCTGCCGCATGGGATTTGTTAAAGGCATATTTGGCAAAATCCGTCATGTCGTCATAGATTTTCCGGGCCACCTCCTCGGGAATCCCCCGCTTGATACAGCCCTCGACTCCTTCTTCTTCGTTGCCGTAGATAAAATTATTTTTTTCCTTTTCCATTACTGAGGCCTTTTTCTTTGACATGGCACGGCGTACCAAATCGCTTCGGCCATAACTGTAGCCTGCCAAATCCCGCACAATCTGCATAACCTGTTCCTGGTACACAATACAGCCATAGGTAGGAGACAGAATCGGCTCCAGCTCCGGGCAGTCATACTGGATATTGCCCTGGGAATTTTTTCCCTGGACATATTTCGGAATGAAATCCATAGGCCCCGGACGGTACAGGGAGATACCGGCAATAATATCCTCCATGCTCTGAGGCTTTAACTCCTTCATAAAGCTTTTCATTCCCGCACTTTCCAGCTGGAATACACCTTCGGTTCGTCCGGCGGAAATCATCTCATAGACGGCCGGGTCTTCATAATTAATGTGGTCAATGTCAAAGGCACCATTTACGGCGTCCTTAATCACTGTCAGGGTACGAAGTCCCAGAAAATCCATTTTCAGAAGCCCCAGCTCCTCCAGTGTCACCATGGTGTACTGGGTGGTGATGGTTCCGTCTGCCGCCCGGGACAGGGGAACAAATTCATCTACCTCCTTGGGACTGATGACGATACCGGCGGCATGAATGGAGGTATGCCGCGGCAGGCCTTCCAGACGCAGGGACATGTCGATGAGTTTTTTCGTCTGCTCGTCCTGGTCATACATCTGCTTTAATTCCGGGTTCATCTGCAGCGCCTTGGTAATGGTAATCCCCAGTTCCATGGGCACGGCTTTTGCCACGGAATCCACATAGGCGTAGGGCATGTCCAGCACACGGCCCACATCCCGTATTACCATCCGGGCGGACATGGTGCCAAAGGTCACAATCTGCACCACATGTTTTTCCCCGTACTTTTTCGTCACGTAGTCAATGACCTCCTGCCGTCTCTCATAGCAGAAGTCCACATCAATATCCGGCATGGTTACACGCTCCGGGTTAAGAAACCGCTCAAAAAGCAGATTGTAGTGAATCGGGTCAATAATATCCGTTATGTTCAAAGAATATGCCACCAGACTTCCCGCCGCAGAGCCACGGCCCGGCCCCACAGGAATATCATTGTCCTTAGCATATTTGATAAAGTCCCACACAATGAGAAAATAATCCACAAAGCCCATGGTAACAATGGTGTCCAGTTCATAATCCAGGCGCTCCCGAAGCTTGTCCGCCTCATCTCCATAACGGCGCACCAGCCCTTCCTCACAGAGACTGCGCAGATACGATTCAGAGGTATAGCCCTCCGGCACATCAAAGCGGGGCAGCTTGTAGTCGCCAAACTCAATTTCCACATGACAGCGAGAAGCAATTTTATGGGTATTCTCCAACGCCTCTTTGGCATAGGGAAACAGCTCCGCCATCTCCTCCGGGGATTTCAGATAATACTGGCCTCCCTCATAGCGCATCCGGTTTTCGTCTGTCACCTTCTTACCGGTCTGTATACAGAGCAGGATGTCATGGGCCTCCGCATCGGTATCGTAAATATAGTGAACGTCATTGGTGGCCACCAGCTCAATGCCCGTTTCCTGATTCATACGCAGCAGACCCTGATTGACGGTCTGCTGGTCTGGTATGCCGTGGTCCTGCAGCTCCAGGAAAAAGTTCCCTTCCCCAAACAGGTTCTGCAGTTTCAAAGCCTCCGCCTTTGCCTCCTGGTAGAGCCCCCGGCGCAAAAGGGAGGGCACTGCCCCGGCCAGGCAGGCGCTGAGCGCAATAATTCCCTGATGAAATTCTTCTAATACCTCATAGTCCACCCGGGGACGGTAGTAAAAACCCTCGGTGAACCCCCGGGATACGATTTTCATCAGATTGGCATAGCCGGTGTTGTTCTCCGCCAGCAAAACCATATGGTGATACCGTTCCTCATTGTCATTTCCCGGCTCTCTGTCAAAGCGGGAGCCCGGCGCCACATAGACCTCGCATCCGATAACCGGATTGATGCCTGCTGCTTTGGCAGCACGGTAAAAATCAATGACGCCATACATGACGCCATGATCTGTAATGGCCAGACTGTCCATTCCCAGTTCCCTGGCCCGGTTTACAATCTCCCCTATTTTACTGGAACCGTCCAGAAGGCTGTATTCCGTATGAACATGTAAATGTGTAAAATTCATCCTTTTCTCCCCTCTGTACCAGCATAGCACATTGGCGCCATCGTGCTAACTACCCTTACAAAAAAGGAACTGTCCCACACACCAGTCCTCATCCGTCCTTTCGTCCGTGTGACAGTTCCTCTTTTTTTATTACTATTTTCCTGTCAAATATTCCTCGATGCTTTTCATGGCAATTTCTTCATCTTCACCGTCTACGGTAATTTCCAGGGCCCGTCCCGGAATCAGTCCCAGTGTCATCATCCCCATGATACTCTTGGCATTCACCGTCTTGTTATCCTGGCAGATATTTACACTGCTCCTGTACTGACTTGCCACTTGTACCAGCATGGCAATGGGCCGTGCTCCTTCCTTTTCCACACTGACATCAATACTTTTCCTAATCATGTTTTCCTCCATCCTGCTGTTTCCTACAGCAGCCGTATCCCAGACCGGGAACGGCAATCAGATCTCTGTACTCCTTTGTCTTCGCAGACCTTCCGCTATTTCGCTTAGCTTCCGCAGCCGGTGGTTCACCCCGGATTTCCCAATCGGCGGGTTCAGCATTTCCCCCAGTTCCTTCAGAGAGACTTCCGGATTGGCTAGACGCAGTCTGGCAATCTGAGCAAGATTCTCGGAAAGAGTTCCAAAACCAATTGTATCATGGATATACTGAATATCACTGGTCTGGCGGGAAGCCGCCGAAACCGTCTTTTTAATATTGGCGGTCTCACAATTGACCTGACGGTTGATGGAATTGCGCATCTCCTTTAAAATCCGCACATTTTCAAATTCCATCAGTGCCACATGAGCGCCAATCACATTCAGAAAATCAACGATACTGGCACCCTCTTTCATATACACGATACAGTTTTTCTTTCTCTCTGTAATTTTTGCTTCCAGTTCAAAAACACCCATCATCTCCTGTATTTGAACAGCGCGGTCGTGACTTCCAGCCGCCAGTTCCAGATGATACCCACTGTTGGGATTCGTAACTGAACCAATGGCCAGAAAAAGCCCCCGTAAAAATGCCCTGAGACAGCAGGAACGCTGAATCAGCGCCTCCGATACGAAATACGCACCGTCAAAAACCCGAAGGGCTTCCATAAAGGCCAGCACGTCATGATCCTCCAAAAGATAGAGTAGATACTGATGATGCCCCCGGATTGACAAATCCGGCACAATATGAAAGGCTTTCTTAATTAAAATATAGCATTTTTTTGCAACTGTCAAGTTTTCCGTTGTAAAGAGAATGATATCGCTGCCGTCTTCCCCCATTACCACCTGCCCACAGCAGGCAAACAGCGCCGCCAGTTCCGCCAGCTGACAGTGCTTCGCTTTTCCGGTCTGCTCCCGTAATTCTTCTTTTACTTTTCCTGCGAACGACATATATTTCGTAACCTGTCTTTCTCTATATCTCTATGTTCCTTCTTGCATCCATATTCCGTATTCTCAAACTCTTTGTGAATGGCATTGGTCAGCGTCACAGAACGGTGCTTCCCGCCCGTACAGCCAATGGCAATCACCAGCTGGGTCTTTCCCTCCATGATGTAATTCGGAATGAGAAAATCCAGCATTTCCTTCATCTTAACCAGAAATTCCCTGGCCTTTTCCGAAGCCATTACATAGTCATACACCTCGGCATCATTGCCGGTCTGTGGCTTTAACGATTCCACATAGAAAGGATTCGGCAGAAAACGCACATCAAATACCAAATCCGCATCCGATGGGATTCCATATTTGAATCCAAAGGAAACAAAGGTCAGGTAGAAATTGCAGAAATTTTCTTCCTCAATAAAAATGCGGTCAATTTCCTGCTTCAGCTCCCGAATCAGCATAGTGCTGGTATCGATGATATAGTCCGCCTGTTTTTTCAGGTTAATCAAAAGTTCCCGCTCATCCTCAATGGCCTTGTCCATCCGCCCGCCATCTGCCAGCGGATGTATCCGTCTGGTCTCCTTATAGCGTTTGACAATAACGGGAGTCGATGCCTCCAAAAAAAGGATTTCCAGGGCATGTCCCTCCTCCTTCAGATGGTTCAATACAGAAGAAGCGTCCTTCAAAGCACTCTGTCCGCCCCGGATGTCCAGTCCCAGCGCCACCCGCTCAATCTGCTCGCTGGAATTTTCCGTCAGCTGCATGAAGGTAGGAAGCAGAGATACCGGCAGGTTGTCCACACAAAAATATCCGTCGTCCTCTAATATACGCATCACCGAACTTCTGCCGGCGCCGCTCATTCCTGTCACTATCACAAATTTCATGTCTATTCCTCACTTTCCCTGCCGTATTTTTTCCCGAAACCCCTGTTAGAATGGCCCTACAAAACGAATTTCCGGCTCCAGCTCCACCCCAAAGGCTTCTTGTACTTTCCTCTGGACGTCCGATATCAACTGACAAACCTGGGCCGCTGTAGCACTCCCACGATTGACAACAAATCCACAATGCTTTTCCGAGACCTGGGCATCTCCCACACGATATCCCTTCAGTCCTGCATCCTCAATGAGTTTTCCGGCAAAATGTCCCTCCGGACGCTTGAACGTGCTTCCAGCGCTGGGATACTCCAATGGCTGTTTTTCCCGGCGTTTCTGATTTAACTCTTTCATTTTTGCCTGAATTTCCTCCCGGTCTCCCTCTTCGAAGTTAAAAGTCCCGCTTTTTACAATATAGCTGCTTCTCTGGATAAGACTGCTGCGATAGCCCAGTTCCAATTCCTCCCGGCTGAGCACCTGTGTATCGCCATCCTCCGTCAAAACCGTGGCACTGACAATGCAGTCCCGGATTTCACCGCCATAGGCTCCTGCATTCATGGTAATGGCCCCGCCCAGAGTGCCAGGAATTCCTGCAGCAAATTCAAAACCGGTAAATCCTTCCTCCGCCAGCTTCGCAGCCATGGCACTCAGGGAAATGCCTGCCTGTGCCATCACCAGGCCTTTATACATTTCAAATTTTGCCAATCCACGGCCTATTTCGATTACAACCCCTGGATAGCCATCATCATGGAACAGCACATTGCTGCCACGTCCCAGCAGATAGTAGGGAAGGTTTTTCTCCCTGGCAAATTCTATGGCTATGCGGATTTCTTCTTCTTCCTCTGGCACCATATAATAAGCCGCCGGCCCGCCAATGCGAAATGTCGTATGGCGCTTCATAGGTTCCTGCTCTAATATAATCATACGAATCCTCTTTTTCTATTCATACTTTATTGAAATAATACCATCCGCACAGCACCGTAAATACCAGCATCATTTCCCAGTTCTGCCAAATGGAAATCTTTATCTTTCAGTGCATACATGGAATTTTCATCATAATACTTCTGCACTACATCCAGAATAATCTGCCCGGCTTTGGATACGCCTCCACCAATCACAAAGGCCTCCGGATCCGCCACATGGGCCACATTGCTCAAAGCCACACCCAGATAGCGCCCAAAACGCTCCACAATCTCCGTGCAGTAGTCATCCCCTGCCTTGGCCCCATCAAAGACCATCTTAGCCGTAATTCTTTTTGCATCGGACAGACAGGAGCCTTCCCTCATATACTTTTTGGCCAGACGAACCACACCGGTGGCGGAAGCATACTGCTCCAGGCAGCCCCGGCATCCACAGCCACAGACTTCCGTTTCTTCCAGCTCCACCTTCAAGTGGCCAATCTCACCGCCGGCTCCCCGGCTTCCCGTCAGTATTTTTCCCTTGTGGATAATGCCGCCTCCTACTCCGGTGCCAAGTGTCACCATAACAATGCTGTCATAGCCCCGGCCGCCGCCCTTCCACATTTCTCCAAGAGCCGCAATATTAGCGTCATTTCCCACCTTGACATTACCTACACCCGTAAGACTTGCCAGTGTGTTTTTCACAGAAAAAACATCCCATCCCAGATTGGCACATTTAAGCACTACGCCATCATCTGTCACCGGGCCGGGAATCCCCACGCCAATCCCTTTGATGTTACCGCCGCGTTCTGCCCGTTTTTGTTCCATACTCTCCACCACATCCGGGAGAATATTTTCACCATGGTTTTCCAGTCTGGTGGGAATTTCCCATTTTTCCAACAACTCTCCCGTATCGGAAAAAATTCCCATCTTGATTGTAGTTCCTCCCACGTCTACTCCTATATAATATGTCGCCATACTGTACTTCCATTCCTTTCTGGATTTTTTATTATGAATTTGACAGGTTGCTGGTTACCCGGTTATACAACTCCAGCGCTGCATTGTAACCCATCTTTTTCTGCCGGAAATTCACTGCCGCCGACTCACAGATAATGGCCACATTTCGTCCCGGACGAATCGGGATGGAATGGCAGACCACCTTATTGCCCAGGTATTCTATGTAGTTTTCCTCCAGTCCCATGCGGTCATATTCCTGGTCTTTGTTCCACTCCTCTAACTTAATAACCAAATCAATGGACTGATTGTTTTTTACACTCTCCACACCAAACAGTGTCTTGGCATCGATAATACCAATACCCCGGAGTTCAATAAAATGTCTGGTAATATCCGGTGCAGAGCCTAACAGGGTAACATCACTGACCTTTCGGATTTCCACCACATCATCCGATACCAGACGGTGTCCTCTGTGTATCAGTTCCAGTGCCACCTCACTCTTACCGATACCGCTCTCGCCGGTAATCAAAACGCCTTCACCATAGATATCCACCAGAACGCCATGAATGCTGATGCGGGGCGCCAGCTCCACCTTCAGCCAGCGGGTAACTTCTGCGGAAAAAGCAGAGGTGTCTGCTTTGGAACGGAACACCGGTACACCGTACTGCTCCCCCAGCTTCAAAAATTCCTCCGGTACAGACAAGTCCCGGCAAAAGACAATCCCCGGCACTTTGTAGGACATAATCTGCCCCATCATCTCCGTGCTTTTTTCTATCCCCTGCTTCTCCATATAGGTATGTTCTACCTGTCCGATAAGCTGAATCCGGTGGTGGTCAAAATAATCAAAGAAACCGGCTAACTGCAATGCCGGGCGGTTCACATCCGATTGGCTGATTTCTATACTGTCCACATCCAGCTGCGGCGTCAGGTTCTCCACGTTCATTTTATCAATAAATTGCTGCAAGGATACCGTATACATTTCACACTCCTCCATTCTCACTGTTTCCATTCTAAAACCGTTGCATACTTAATCTGATAATAGCACAGGAAAGGATTTTTGGCAATATTTTGGCACAAATGAGTTCTTGTAAATATATTGAAAGATAGTATTTCCCCGTTAAAGGGACGCGCTGCATTTGCAGCGCTGTCAATCGTATGAAAACCCGCATCTGGAAAACTCGTTTTCCGAGTGCGGGTTTCTCATACGATTTCTGCATCACCTCCGGTAATGCGGACCTTTCACACTCAAAAACACTCAAAAACTTATAAAAACCGTCTAACAATAATTTACAAGAACCCCACACAAAACCATTGACAAATCACCACATTTCGTACTAGAGTAGAGGTATTAAGACATTTTGAAAAGTAAAGGAGATTAACAATATGAGCGAAGCATGTACCCATGACTGCTCAAGCTGTGCCAGCAGCTGCGCTAACAGGGATCCGAAAAGTTTTCTGGAGGCTCCGCATCCCAACAGTAAAATCGGCAAGGTAATCGGTGTGGTCAGCGGCAAGGGCGGTGTAGGAAAGTCCCTGGTTACGGAACTTCTGGCCGTAGAGTTTGCCCGCCGCGGCTACCACTGCGGAATTCTGGATGCCGACATTACCGGCCCTTCCATTCCAAAGGCTTTTGGCCTGACGGAAAAGGCTATGGGAAACGAAACCACGATTTTCCCGGTTAAGACCCAAAAATACGGGATAGATGTCATATCCATCAATTTGCTTTTGGCCAATGAAACAGACCCGGTGGTATGGCGGGGACCGGTTATCGGAGGCACTGTCAAACAGTTCTGGACGGATGTACTGTGGGACAACGTAGACTATCTCTTTGTAGATATGCCGCCGGGCACTGGCGACGTGGCTCTGACGGTATTCCAGAGCATCCCTGTGGATGGCATTGTGGTTGTCACCAGCCCCCAGGACCTGGTATCCATGATTGTGGGAAAGGCCATGAAGATGGCAGAGATGATGAATATCCCGGTGTTAGGACTGGTGGAAAACATGAGTTATATGCCATGCCCGGACTGCGGGAAAAAGCTGTATCCTTTTGGTGAGAGCCATATTGAGGAGACCGCCCGCACCTATCACGTGCCGATTCTTACACAGATACCGATAAACCCTGCACTGGCGGCCGCCTGCGACAGCGGCACCATAGAAGATTTGGAAGAAAACTATATGACCGATGCCATAGCAGCCATCGAGTAAGAAGAAAAGAGGAAATACAGGATGGAATCACAGATTTGTTATATTTTTGGAGCCGGGGAACAGACCACATGCGATATTTCTCTATCCCCCAAAGACCTGGTTATCGCCGCAGACGGCGGCTTTGATTATCTGGAAAAGCTGGGACTGCGGGCCGATGTTGTCCTGGGCGATTTTGATTCCGTCCTGTCCTGGGAACTCCCCCCGGACAGTCTCCGGTATCCGGCAGACAAGGACGATACCGATTTGATGCTGGCTGCCAAACTGGGTCTGGAAAAGGGCTACCGGGAATTTGCCATCTATGGCGGTCTGGGCGGCCGGCTGGACCACACGCTGGGAAACATCCAGGTTCTTACCCATCTGTCCCGCAACGGAGCCGTGGGCACACTGTACGGCGAGGATTATGCCCTCCAGGTAATCTCCGACGGTACGATTTCCTTTGGCAAAGACCAGCCGGAAAACACAGCGGGCAATCTCTGTTCCGTCTTTTCCCTCAGTGATATCAGTGTCAATGTCACCATTCAGGGGTTGAAATATGAAATTGAAAATGTCAATCTCACCAATGCCTTCCCTCTCGGCATCAGCAATGAATTTACCGGGAAAAAGGCCTATATAAACGTACAGAAAGGTACCATCGCTGTGCTCTGGCACCTTCCTGTGTCTTCGTAATAGTTTTTCTTCCTGTCAGGAATTGGTAGAGTGTTCCTCTGATTCCTCCAAAGTCGCTGCCACCTGTCCAATGGTATCCAGCAGTTTTTCTTCTTCCGCCGGCTTCAGGATATATCCTGCAGGCTTTAATTTCAAAACGGAATATATGGTTTTTCTGTCCGATACCCCTGTCAGGAAAATGACCGGTATTTTCTTCATTTCTTCATCTTCCTGCATGATTTCAAAAACTTCCTTACCGGACATTTCAGGCATCTGGTAGTCCAACAGTATAATATCAGGCGCTTTTTCAGGAATAAGCTTTAAGGCCTGCTTACCAGAGGTTGCAAGAATTACCTCATATTTTTTGTCCAAAAGGCTTTTGATGTTTCTAAGTGTAACGGGTGTGTCATCCACAATTAGTATTGTATACATAGTTACCTCCATAAATCATTGCTTAAGATTTCTTTTACAAGTTCGGCTGTCTGCGTGCCATCCAGATTGGCAACTGCCATATCCAGTTTTTCAATAAGACCAGGCAGAGGCTCAGGAAATATGTACTGCTTCAGTTTTTCCATTATTTCATCCGCCGTGTCTATATCCAAATCTGCCATTGCACTGTCAAGGGTTGTAAGAGCCTCCTTTACCGTCTGGGAATTTTCCTCTGTAATCGGTGTGCTGGCAGCTCCTTCTGTCTGGCAGAGCGGTTTTAACGCCTCTACCGTATGCCGCCAATCATTCAGGAAGGCAGGGGTTACCGCCATAATGAGTTCCGTGTTTTCATTTTTCGCCGCATCTTCCAGAAGCTTTGCCGTTCCCGGCAGCCATGTTGCACCAATTGTTGCGGAGGAGCTTTTCATGGAATGCACCCTTATACCGTACTGCTCCACTGCTTCGGAAAGAATCTCATTGTCCCCGTCCCTTATGGCACGGGACATCTGCTCTAAGAAAGTCTCCAGCTTATCGGCTTCACTGCCCGCCATTCTGTAAAAATCATGAACCGCTTCCTGAAGCAAATCACGGCTTTTGAAGCGAAGCGAGGCAACTTTCCAGTCAATGCCCTGGACTTCAGGCAGTTTGTCCTGTTCCGATGTGCTCTGTGCCGGTGTGCCCTGCGCCGGTACTGCCGCATCGGAGGCCGCCCCTGCATGATGTATTTTATCCTCCGGCAGTTTATTCATAATCATTTTTTCCAGCTCGTCCGGGTCAATGGGCTTGGAAAGGAAGTCATGAAATCCTTCCGACAGATACATTTCCTTAGCACCTACTATGGCATTAGCGGTAAGTGCTATAATCGGAGAAGTCCGGCAGGGATTGTCATTGTCCTGAAGAATGCGGTGAAGTGTCTCGATTCCGTCAAGGTCAGGCATCATATGGTCAAGAAAGATTATATCATAATGCTTCTTCTTCGTCCGTTCAATACACTCCATGCCGCAGGAGGCTTCCTCTGTCGTTATTCCCGTTGATTTTAACAGGTTTATGAATACCTTGCGGTTCATGGCGTTATCATCCGTCACCAGTACAACCGCCTCGGGCGCCGTAAATGCCTCTTTATAGGAATAATTATCTGCCTGCCTGCGGATTTGCTCTGCCAGGTCTCCTACGGGTTTTTCATCCACTATTTTCTGCCGGAGAGTAAAGAAAAAGTCAGAGCCTTCACCATATACGCTGTCTGCCTCCAGCCGGCTGTCCATCAGCCCCAGAAGCTGGGTAGTGATGCTCATTCCAAGCCCCGTACCCTCAATATTCCGATTGCGCTCTTCCTCTATACGCTCAAATTCGGCAAAAAGTTTTGGCATGTCCTCTTTGCGGATTCCAATGCCCGTATCCTTTACATGAAAGGTTAAGTCAAGCATGCCTTCGTTTTTCACGCCGCTTACTGACAGGGTGACGCTTCCTTTTTCGGTATATTTAACAGCATTGTTCATTAAGTTAATGAGTATCTGGCGAAGCCTTGTGCTGTCTCCGTAAAGCCCAGAGGGAAGCTCTCTGTCAATATCCGTGTGTAACACAAGTCCCTTGCTTTCCGCCTTTGCGTCAATCATGTTTATGGTGTCATGTATTAGTCTGCCCAGATCATATTCATGGGGCAAAAGTTCCAGTTTCCCTGATTCTATCTTAGATAAATCCAGAATATCGTTAATCAATGAGAGAAGGCTCTGCCCTGCATTTTGTATGTCAAAGGCGTACTCTCTGATTTTCGGCTCGGTACTTTCCCTGAGAATCATGGTATCCATGCCAAGTACCGCATTTATGGGAGTCCGGATTTCGTGGGACATATTTGCGAGGAATTTCCCCTTTGCCTCATTGGCAAAAATGGCACGCTGTCTTTGATTTTCCATGTCAGATAGTTCATGCAGGGCATTGATTACAGCAAGGATTTGAAGCAGTATCAGCCCGGCCGGAAGGAGTGTGCTTCTTTGCAGACTCCCCCTGATAAAAAATAAGGCAATCCTTGAAAACGCAGTAAGCCATATACATGCCAAAATAACAGCGGCAACAAGATATTCTCTCACAAAGCCTTTGCATATATCCATGATAAATGTAATGATTACAGGGATTATGGCCCCCACACTAATCAGGGTAATATACAGATAACTCGTATCAAAGGTCAGGAGCCCCGCCGGAAGCAATATGGAAAACAGAACAATTTCAACAAACAGAGCAAAACCTACCATACGATAGGTTTTGCTGTAACGTTTATTTTGTATGCCGTTCATATATAACATAAACGGAAGCGGCATAATCATCATCATGTATAACGCCAGATACGAGGATGCCATGTTCCATATGGAAATAACAGCAATCCCTATACCCAGATATGTAAGAGGAATTTCCTTATGATACCTGAATCTAAACATTATACCCAGGATAACGATTATCACACTTGTTGTCAGTGTAGCAGTTGCCACAATCAATGCGATTCCTTCTGTCAAGCGCTTTCTCCTTTATTCAGCTGCGTTGCGACAACAATCATATCGATTCCGCCTACCACAAAATATGCACCAATCAGTACTCCCATCGCAAACGCAAGCACCATTGGATGGAATATTGAGTAAATACCAAGCAGTATACCGATTGCACCTATGACAATGCCCCAAATCCAGTTTTTACCCTCTGGCGTTCCCTTTGCCTTTACGGAAGTCCATATGGAGAGAACACCCTTCAAAATGAACCAGCACGCCATAATGTATATCAGAAATTCGTCCGTGGCAAGTCTCAGAGTCGGTGTAACAGCCATAATGATACCTACTATCACGCTCACTATGCTGAACCCGAAGGCCAAACTATATTCCTTTGTAACAATTGCCTTTACAATTCCTGCAATACCGTAAACAAGCAGCAGTATCATGAGAAAATATCCCATCTCCATAAAAGTCACAACCGGCGTGAACATACATGTGCCGCCGCAGATTACCATAATCACTCCTAAAATAATCATTACAATATCCATTTGAAATCTCCTTTCGTATCACCTTACTTATTTTTCAAATAACTGTCAATTCGGTCTGCCACATTTTTCTGAAGATTGGCGTAATACAGTGCATAGTCACCATTGTGCAGACTCTCTTTGCCAAATATTTCCGAATTTGTAACAAAAACTTTGTCTGTGGTACAGATCACCACACCCCGCTCGGTGTCAATCTGAGCGTCCGCCATACCATCTTTAATTTCATATTTCTTGGTCTTTTCATTCTGAACAAGACTTCCGAGATTTTCTTCAACCCCTGCGTAAGTATCATCCCGTTTCCAGTTGAGGGGATTTATGCTGACGGCGCCCTCTTCCACTACAATGCTATCCTGCCCCTTATTTCCCGGCCCCTCTGTATTCCAGGAGACGATAACGCCTGTGTCATCTGCCCCCTCTGCAAATTTGGCATAGGGATGTTCCTCGAGCCATTTTTTTGTTACGGAAAAGCCAATCGGGTATGCGGCAACCATCCGCTCATAATATTCCGGATGTGCCTGCATATAATCGCCCAGCACAATGATTGACATAATGGAACCCTGGGAATGTCCTGCCAGGATAAATGGTCTTCCGTCATTATAGTTCTCAAAATAGTAGTCAAGAGCTGCATACAGGTCTGTGCGCTGTTCCTGCATCTGATATTGCATAAGATCATCGCCCCGCAAGTTGCTCAACGCTATAAGATTACTCTGCCTGTAGTACGGTGCAAAGACATTGGTACTCTCCTCGTACACCGACGCCTGCTGCTCAAATATCCCCTGAGCATTGGTACGCATAAGCTCATTATCAATCGGAACAATATCCGGCGCATCCTCAGAAGGATCCGCAAAGACAGTGGGATAAATATAAAATGTATCCACTTCCTTTGTAATCTCCGGAATATTCAGCCAGTTATTCTTATCCGAATAGTCCGAAGCCGTGCCAACAAGTCCCTCTATTTTATAGGAACCATCTGTACTATCTTCTGTTGCAACCGGCTCATTTACTGTCCCTTCGTCTGCTCCACTCTGCCCACAACCGCCAAGCAGTCCCAGGAGCATGCCAAGGGCTAATAATATCGCTAGCCATTTCCTTTTCATAACCGTTTTCCTCCTTTTTCATATTTTAATTATTTTCTTAATAACTGTCAATCCATACTCTATCCCAGTTGTAAATCCACTGCTACAATCTTATCAATAGGGCACTCGCTCTGACCGCTTCCGTCGGTTCCCTGCAGATAGGTCATGGCCGCCGATTCAAACAGGATATACACTTCACTTCCAATGATTTCTACTTCTTCTGCCATAGGCGGGAGTATCACTGCCAGAGACGCCTCCCAGGTATAGGAAATATTATCATCCCAGGTGGCATCATACACCATCAACTCGGAAATATATCTATCCTTAGTGGTGTTTCTTCCATAGGAGCGGCTGAATATCGTCTTGCCATTTTCCATAAAAGCAACACCCTGCACATAATAAGGAATCGGCCGGGTTACCGCATTGGTCTTTCGCTCGCCCAGACTCATCTTGCCCTCCAGCCTGCGAACCGTACCCGCCTCCTGCCGCAAAACCGTAAGCGCCACTTTGTCACCGGCAGCGTATTTTTCCAAGGCTGTCTCCAAATCTGCCTTACTGGAAATGTCACTGTCTCCCAGACGAACCAGAAGGTCACCTGTCTGCAACGTCAGCGTTTCCTGCCCTACGGAAAAATCCCGTTTGGTCAGTACCGCTGTCACTGCCGCACCACTTGCCACATCCGTCTGAGTATTGGAGCCCTGGACATCCTCTGTTTTAATTCCCAGATAATCTTCTTCTATGGTATTCAAATAGGTGGTAACCGCCTGCAGCTTATTATTTTTATACTCATAGGCTCCCATCACCGGCTTCTCTGTGGTTTTCCCATTCTTTTTCTCCGCAATGAACTCTGTCACCCAGAGATGGCCATCGTTTGGATTATAGGCAATGGCCGAGGGCTTATTGGATATACTGTGATACCCGTCACCATCCGGCAGTTTCAATTCTTCCGGCTGGTAGTTAACACATTTTTTTGAACCGGAGGCATATTGCTTCAGAGCAGTATAAGGAATCCTCTGCAAAGAGGTGCGGTTGGCATGACAAATCCAGACATTGCTTCCATCAAAGGTAATGCCGCCCACATGACTCTTTTCCTTCAGCACCAGCGTATTGAGATAATTGCCGGACTCCTTGTTATAAATGAATACACAGCTGGTGTGAACTCCGTCCATGCAATAGGCTGTAGTCAGTACATAGTCCCCGGCAAAGGTTAAGCCCTGCGGACAGAGATTGTTGCACTGGATATACCCCTTGGTCAAATCATCATCTGCTGTAGGCGCCAGTCCGGGAATCGTATATTTGTCCACAATTCTCCAGGAAAAGTCAGTCAGCTTCTTTGTCTCACAGGAATACTGTGGCAGCTGGTAATTAAAATTCCGTATGCTGTCCGCTGTATTCACCTTGCGAATCGGCTTTTTGTTAATGGTAACGGGCACTGTCACCGAAGCACTCTTATAGGAGGCCGTGGCCGACACCACAATCTTTACCTTGGCACTTCCCCGTTTTACCACCGTCACCTTGCCGGTCTTAGACACCTTAATCACGTTGGTAGTAGAACAGGAATAACTAATTGTCCCTCCGCCCTTGGAAGGTTTGGCGGTAATGTTAAAGGCGCCGTCTCCTTCCACGGCGGAATAACTGCTGCGTCCAGGTATCAGCGTGCGCCCCGCCTTATTAATTTGGAAGGTCTTACTCTTTTTTCCCTTATAACGTTTTTTATTTTTAGCGGTAATGGTCACACGGGCTTTACCTACTTTTTTATTATTGGAGTATTTAACCTTGTAAGCCTTGCCCTTCTTTAATTTCTTTCCGTTCAAACGAACAGTAACCGCTGGTTTCCTGGCCTTTCCGTTATATGTATAGGCCGTTTGGGAAAGCGTAATCTCTGCTTTCGATAGTGACAATACTTTTTGCTTCTTTTTCTTTGCCTCTGCCGTGGCTGTCATGCCAAGAGCCGCCGCCACCATAAAAACAAGCATTATCATCGTTAGTAATCTTTTTTTGTTCATCATATTCTTAACTCCCTTATCTTTGATAGTCCTCATTTAACCATGTAAACGTGACAAAAGAAAGGCATTTTATTTACACAAATCTGTGACAACCTGGTTAATCACCCGGCCATCCGCCTTTCCTTTCAGTTCCCCCATGACCTGTTTCATAATCTGGCCCTTGTTTTTCGTAGCTGCCAAATCGGCAAATTTCTCCAGAATAAACGCTTTTACCTCTTCCTCTGACATCATCTTCGGCGCATACTCCTGAAGAATATCATAGCGGGCCTGATATTCCGCCCGAAGCTCTGTGCGCTCCGGCGGGCAGCTGTCAATTTGCTCTTTTACGGTTTTCAATTCCTTTAATATCACACGGTTTACAATCTCCTCTGTGATGTTGTCCCGAACTCCCTCGTCAATGGCCGTCTTTTTGGCTGCCGATACCAGGGCGGAAATGGCATCCTTTCTCGTCTTGTCCTTTGCTTTCATGGCAGCAATCATGTCCTTTTGCAATGTTTGAAATTCCATTTTTTATATCTCCCTTCTTACATGCCGGCAGAAAATACACACCGGCAATCCTTTTTAATATTTCCGAATCGGGTCAGAGCCATCATCCACTGTATTCTGTATACTCTTTACCGTGACAAAATAGGAAACGCCCGGTGACACCGTAACCTCTACACGCTCCCCGACCCTGTGGCCCATCAGGGCACGGCCAAGGGGAGATTCGGTGCTAATCAGCCCCTCCAGGGCATTGGTGCGTACAGTGGTAACTATCTTGTAGGTTTCCGTAAGACCGTCTTCCTCAAAATATACCTCCACTGTATTATTTAATCCTACTTCATCCTCTTTGGAATCTTCTGAAACCACCACAGCAGTTTTAATCATCCTCTCCAGATATCGGATACGGCTTTCGTTCTGATTTTTATCCCGTTTCGCCGCGTAATATTCAAAATTTTCGCTCAAATCTCCGTGGGCTCTGGCCTCTTTCACAGCCTCGATGGCCCTGGGACGGACAACCAGTTTGCGGTGGTCAATTTCTTCCTGCATTTTGGCAATATCTTTCTCCGTCAACTCATTCCGCATCTCTCTCTCCCTTACTGATTCGATACCCACAGTGCAGGACGTACTGCCAGTCCGCTCTGCTCCACCGGAAAGCCATAGGTCACCGGCTCTCCCTTCCCCGATACATACATGGTAGCAAAAGCATCTCTTCCCGGTGTCCGCAGACGCAGATTTTTCCTTTTCCCTCCCAATGTCTCTTCATAAGTTGCCAACTCATCTGCGCTGAGAAGAAATACCCGGTCTGTGGTATCTTTTCCGCCGTCGGTTTTATATACCGGATTATTCTGATTTTTTAACTGTGTATTCAAAACTGCCTCCTGCTCCGGCTCTGTAAAGATTTTATCAAAAAATTCCTTATTTAACCTTACACGGAGAGAGCAGTCCGCCCATGAAGTTTTCCCGGCGGTTTCATGATAAACGCCGTTCTTCAGGCTTTTATCCAGAATTAACAGGGAGGCTGTTTCGGTTTTATCTAACACCATCCACTGACGGGTGCCAAAGATAACCTTTTCTCCCGGTTTCGCCTCCGCCAGAATTTTTTTCTCCAGAACCAGTTCCTTTTCAGCACTGTCTTTATAGCCCTGGTCTGCCAGACCGCTGAAGGCCCGTCTGGCCTCGGAATCTTTCCCTTCCTCCTGTAAGGAAAGAGCATAGGCATAGGTTGACTCCTGCTCCCGCTCTTTACTGTCCTTGTAATCCCCTAATTTGTGGTAGGATTCTCTGGCCTGCCGGTGCAATCCCAGACTCTCCTCCACACCGGCAATCAGATAGCGGGTAGGAGGTATTTTGTAACAAATCCCTGCCAATACCACAAGAACAATCCCTGCCAGTACCACCCATTTGGCCTTACCACCTTTTTTCTGCTCCTCTGCCTCCCGTTCCCGGACGGTAGTTGTCACTGTGCGGGAGTATTCCTCTTCTTCCGAACGCTCCTTAGATAACTCCTCGGCCTTCCTTTTACACTCCTCACTCAAGGCCTGGCACTGTTCCCCACCCTCAAAGGGATTCTTTTCTGCCTCCTTTGCCAGCTTGGCAAATTCCTCTGTCAGACGAACATACACCTTATATGTCTCATTTACACTCAAGATGCACCGGGTAGCCCTTTTCAAGGCCAGCAGCTGGTTGAATTTCTCCTCCGGCGTCATCGCCGCTTCCCTCTCCCGTCGCTTTCTCTCCTGGCGCAGTCTTCTCCGTTCCCTTTTCAATTTCTTTCGATTTTCCTCCATTGCTGGAATCCTCCTTAGAATCCATCACTCATCCTGGCATAACGATGCCAGTTTGCTATCTGTATAGTATAGCACAGGTTGGGGGGAATTATCAACTTTCTGACACATTTTTCCATGCCCGCCGAACAACGGCCTCTGCCTGGGCCGCCTCCTCTTTTTTTAACTGAGGCGTGTCCTCCAGCGGATAAGGAATCCCCAGCTGCTGATATTTTACACGGCCCATGGCATGATAAGGAAGAATTTCCAGTTTCTCCACGTTTGTCAATTCCCGCAAAAAAATACCAAGCGCTGTCAATTCCTCCTCCTGCCAGGTAATGCCCGGCACCACCACATGACGAATCCATACCGGCATCTTCTTTTCGGAAAGATATCTGGCAAATTCCAAAATCCCCGCATTGTCATGGCCCGTCAGGGATTTGTGGGACGCCGGAACCATGTGCTTAATGTCCAGCATAACCAGACTGGTGCAGGCTAACAGTTTATCTATCCGGGCCAGACGTTTTTCATCTCCTGGCAGAAAACAGATACCGGAGGTGTCCAGGCAGGTATGAAACCCCTTTTCCCTGGCTTCCGTAAAAAGTTCCGTCAGAAAATCCATCTGCAGCATGGGCTCTCCCCCCGTAGCTGTCAGTCCGCCAGTCTCGTAAAAGGAACGGTTCCTCTCCATTTTCTCTATGATTTCTCCTGTCTCTGCCAACTGGCCGGCTCCTGGCTCCCAGGTGTCCGGGTTATGGCAGTACAGGCACCGCATGGGGCAGCCCTGGAAAAATACCACAAAACGCACTCCCGGCCCATCTACAGTTCCAAAACTTTCAATGGAATGAATATGCCCGGCCATAGGCTACATCCTCTCATGGAAGGTACGGGCAATGACTTCATCCTGCTGTTCCTTTGTCAGTTTGATGAAGTTTACTGCATAGCCCGATACGCGAATTGTCAATTGCGGGTACTGCTCCGGATGTTTCTGGGCATCTAGCAGGGTATCCCGGTTCAGCACATTGACATTCAGGTGGTGCCCGCCCTTGGCAATGTAGCCATTCAGCATGGCCACCAAATTATTTTCTGCATCTGCGGCATCCCGGCCCAGGGCATCCGGCACAATGGTAAAGGTATTGGAAATACCATCCTGAGCATCGGAAAATGGCAGTTTGGATACCGAAGCCAGCGAGGCTACTGCACCGTGGCTGTCCCGTCCATGCATCGGATTGGCCCCCGGCGCAAAGGCTTCTCCCTTACTCCGTCCATCCGGTGTAGCACCGGTATTGCGTCCATAGCTTACATTGGAGGTAATGGTGAGAATCGAGGTGGTAGGAATGCCGCCCCGGTAGGTATGGTTGCCCCTCACATACTGCATGAAGGTATGCAATACCTCCTTCGCCAGCTCGTCCACCCGGTCATCATCATTTCCATACTTCGGAAATTCTCCTTCAATTTCATAATCCACAATCAATCCATCGTCATTCCGCACCGGCTTTACCTTAGCATATTTAATGGCCGACAGAGAATCTGCCACCACACTCATTCCGGCAATACCGGTGGCAAACCAGCGCTTTACTCTCTTGTCATGCAGGGCCATCTGCAGTCTCTCATAGGAATATTTATCATGCATGTAATGAATGATGTTGAGGGCGTTGACATATACGCCCGCCAGCCATTTCATCATATCCTTATATCGGCTCCACACCTCGTCAAAGTCCAGATACTCCGAGGTGACCGGACGGTACTTCGGCCCTACCTGCTGGCCGGTAATCTCGTCCACACCGCCGTTTATGGCATAGAGCAGACACTTTGCCAGATTGGCCCTGGCTCCGAAAAACTGCATTTCCTTGCCAATGCGCATGGAGGACACACAGCAGGCAATGCCGTAATCGTCTCCGTGGCTCACACGCATCAAATCATCATTTTCATACTGGATGGCAGAATGTTTGATAGAGGTCCTGGCGCAAAACCGCTTCCAGTTCTCCGGCAGATTTTTGGCCCAGAGCACCGTCATATTCGGCTCCGGTGCCGTACCAATGTTGTTCAGGGTATTGAGATAGCGGTAGGACATCTTCGTCACCATATGGCGTCCATCCACACCAATACCGCCGATGGATTCGGTTACCCAGGTAGGGTCCCCGGCAAAAATGGAGTTGTACTCCGGCGTCCGGGCAAATTTAATCAGACGCAGTTTCATGACAAACTGGTCAATAATTTCCTGAATCTCCTTCTCGGTAAACCGGCCCTCCTGCAAATCCCTCTCTGCATAAATATCCAAAAAGGTGGAGGTGCGTCCCAGACTCATGGCAGCTCCATTTTGTTCCTTCACAGCGGCCAGGTAGGAAAAATATACTGCCTGGACAGCCTGCTGTACATTCTCGGCGGGCTGGCTGATGTCACAGCCGTAAATCCGGGCCAGTTCCTTCAACATATGCAACGCCCGAATCTGCTCCGAGAGCTCCTCCCTCTCCCGAATGACATCCGAGTACATAATGGTACGGGTGGAAGCCAGCTGCTCCTCCTTATCCTCAATAAGACGGTCTACGCCGTACAGCGCTGCCCGGCGGTAGTCACCGATAATCCTGCCCCGCCCATAGGCATCCGGCAGTCCCGTAATGATATGGTTGCTGCGGCACCGGCGCATCTCTGGCGTATAGGCGTCAAATACTCCGGCGTTGTGGGTTTTGCGGTGGGTAGTAAAATATTCCACCACCTCCGGCTCCACCTCATAGCCGTTGTCCTGGCAGGCCTTAATGGCCATGCGGATACCGCCATAGGGCTGGAGAGCCCGCTTAAAAGGCTTGTCCGTCTGGAATCCCACAATTTTTTCTTTCTCTTTGTCCAAATATCCCGGCCCATGGGAGGTAATGGTAGAAATCACCTTCGTATCCATATCCAGCACGCCGCCGTGCTCTCTTTCCTCTTTTGAAAGAGCCAGTACCTGCTCCCATAATGCCGTGGTATCCTCTGTAGGGCCTTCCAAAAAGGTATCATCTCCATCATAGGGAGTATAATTCTGCTGGATAAAATCCCTGACATTGACCTCCTTCTCCCATGCGCCACCTTTGAAGCCCTTCCATTCTTTTCTCATACCACATCCTCCTTTTCTCCAATCAAAAAAGCCGCAGTCCAGGCGCGGCAGCCCAGACGGTCGGCTTTATCATGCTACTATACTCCATGTGGTATGTCTCCACTTTTTCCGTCAGTCATATAGTGGTTTTATTATAACGTGGCTGTATTCTTTTGTCAATAGAAATAACTCTTTTATTCTTAAAGTTTTTTTAATTTTTTAATTTCAAATGCTGTCATGCTGATGGCAATGACAGCTGCCAGTAAATCGGCGCAGGGCCCGGCATACATAATACCATCAATTCCCATCCACAGTGGAAACAGAAGGAGCAGCGGGAGCAAAAATAAAATCTGTCTTGTCAACGAGAGAAACACTCCCTTGTATGGCTTGCCAATGGCAGTAAAAAAATTTGAACTGATTGGCTGCACAAAGTTAATAAATATGAAAAAGAAGTAAATGCGGAAATACCTGGCGGCAAACTGAAAATACATTTCACTGCCGGAGCCAAAGGCCGCACTGATTTGTCGGGGAAACAACTGAAACATAACAAAGGCAATGATTGAAATCACGCCAGCCCCTGTCAGGGCATTCCTCAGAGCCCGGCACACCCTGTCGTATTTCCTGGCGCCATAATTAAAGCTGGCAATGGGCTGTAATCCCTGGGAAATGCCAATGACCACAGAGAAAAATACCATACCCACTTTATTGATAATGCCCGAACAGGCCAGGGGAATGGACTCGCCGTAAATGGACAGGGCGCCATAGTAGGCCAACGATTTATTCATGACAATCTGCACTACCATCATGGCAATCTGGTTGCAAAAGGGGGACATCCCCAGGGAAATCACCCGGCCGGTATAGCACCACCGGAGCCGTAAATGAACCAGTTTCAGCGACGCTGTCCGATAATGCCGCAGATACCTGAATACCAGAATCGCAGAAAAAATCTGTCCAGTAATGGTGGCAAAAGCCGCTCCCGCCATGCCCATATGGAATCCAAAGATAAATACGGCATCCAAAACAGTATTAATCAGCGCACCGGAAAGATTGCAAATCATGGCAAACCGTGGACTGCCATCCGCCCGAATCAGATGTCCGCCGCCCGTGGTAAGGATTAAAAAGGGAAAACCAATGGCCGTAATAGAGGTATAGGTCTGGGCATAGGGCAGTACATTTTCCGGGGAGCCAAAAAAATGCAGCATCGGTGTAAGAAATGTCTCTGTCACAAGGCAGAGCACGCTGCCGCATATAAATAAAAGAAACGCCGCATTGCCAATATAGTGGGGCGCCCGCTCCCTGTTGCCAGCCCCCATGGCAAGGTTAAAGCAGGAGGCGCCGCCAATACCAAACACCAGGGAAATCGCAGTGCAGGAGGTGGTGAGAGGAAAGGCAATATTCGTGGCTGCATTGCCCAGTTCTCCAATACTGTTTCCGATAAACAGCTGGTCCACAATATTATACAGGGCACTTACCAGCATGGCAATGATGCTGGGAACGGCAAACTTCACCAGCAGACTGGTTACCGGCGCTGTACCCAGCGGATTTTGTTCGATTCCTTGTACTTTTTCTGTTTTTTCCATGGTGACCTCCATAATATGCTTGAAAACGGGACCAGGTTTACACCCGGTCCCGTGTCTTAACAATCTGTCTGCTTTTTACATAAGCATTACTTCTTCTTTTTGGAATAGGTAACCGCTCTTTTTTCCTTCTTACTGTTTTTCATAAACAGATACCATACCGGGGAAGCCACACATATGGAGGAGTAGCATCCGGCGATAATACCTACAATCAACGGAATGGCAAACTGTCTTACTGAACTTACGCCTAACAGCGCCAGCATAAATATCATAATAAAGGTTGTTACCGAAGTATTGATGGAACGGGACAGCGTTTCGGTAATACTCTTGTTGACAATCTCGGACAGCTCGGTGCGTGCCGAAGCAGTCTTCCGGTTCTCCCGAATACGGTCAAACACTACGATGGTATCGTTGATGGAATATCCCACAATGGTCAGGATACAGGCAATGAAGGTACTTCCCACCTGAATCGCCGCACTGGCCACCACGTAGACCGTAAATACTACAATCACGTCATGAATCAGCGCAATTACCGCACTGGCTCCCGTAGTGATATTGCGGAAACGAATCCAGATATAAATCAGCATACATACAATGGCAATCAGTGTCGCCACAACAGCATCTGTCTTCATTTCATTGCTGACCGATGCACTGATGGTCTCGGATTCTACCTGATCCTGCTCTACATGGAAGTTTTCTGCCAGCTGGCTTCTCACTGCTTCCGCCTGTTCCTCCGTAAGAGCTGTGGTACGGACGGTAATTTTCTTCACGCCCTTATCATCCGAAGTGGATACCTCTCCATCCAGTCCGGTGGCATCTTTTACTACCGTTAATACATTTTCCTTTAATTCATCGGTAATCTCCGTCTGCTCGTCAATGGATACCGAAGTAGAGGTACCACCGACAAAGTCCAGGCTGTAATTTAACGCTTCACCCTTCACAGTGGCATTAAAAATCAGTCCGCCAATACAAATCACAACAATGGTGCCGGAAATTGCCACATATTTTTTCCAGTGTCCAATAAAGTTAATCGTCTTTCTCTCTTTGGTGACACCATACAGTTTGACGTCGTCAAGTCCCAGTGAGCAGAACGCTTTCATCAAAAGACGGGTGACAAAAATAGCCGTAAACATGGATAAAACAATACCAATAGCCAATGTCTGTGCAAATCCCTTGACTGTACCCGAGCCTCTCAAATAGAGAACGAAGGCGGCAATCAACGTAGTCACATTACCGTCGATAATGGCGGAAAGCGCCTTGGAAAAACCATTTTTAATAGACGAGGAAACCGTCTTTCCTGTGGCCAGTTCCTCCCGGATACGACTGAATATAATACAGTTGGCATCCACGGCCATACCGACACTCAGGATGATTCCGGCAATACCCGGCAGTGTAAGGGTCACATTCAATCCATTCAGAATCAGAAGCATGGCTCCCACATAGAAAACCAGGGCAATAGCCGCCGACACACCTGGCAGACGGTACATCACAATCATGAAAATAATAATTAAGATAAATCCAATCAAACCGGCCAGAAGACTGCTCTCCAACGCCTCGCTTCCCAGGGTGGCCCCTACCACATTGTCATGGATATTTCTCAGTTCCAATGGAAGAGCACCGATACGAAGGGTGGAAGCCAGCTCCTCTGCATCAGAAAATTCCTTGAATCCTCCTTCAATAACTGCCTCACCATCGGTAATCTCGGAACGAAGAACCGGAGCAGACACCAGCACATTATCATACACAATCGCCAGCTGGTCGCCCACATGTTCACCGGTTACTTTGGCAAATTTTTTCGTGCCCTTGCCAGTAAACTTAATCTGAACCACATTTTCCGCAACACCTGTACCCTCCTGCTGCCGTCTGGTGGCCCGGGCATCCTGAAGCATGGAGCCATCCAGCTCCACATTCTTTTCATCGAAGGTCACTTCGTCCCCTTCCTTAGGGTTAGGATTGCCGTCTTTATCTTTCAGGTTTTCATACAATATAAATTGAAGCGCTCCAGCTTGTCCCAACTTGTCCAGAATCTCAGCCGAATTGCTGACACCTGGAATATCAATGGTGACACGGTTGTCACCCTCCTGGTATACGGAGGCCTCAGTACTGAAGTTTTCTACACGCTTCTGCATTTTGTAGACAGTATCCTGCATTTCCTCCGCTGTCGGGTTGTCCTTTACCGCCTCATAGGTCACACTGACACCGCCCCGTAAATCCAATCCCAGACGGATATTTTTTGCGCTTCCTCTATGGGCACCACCGATTCCCCGATACGCAATAACGGCAAATGCCGCAATCAGTATCACAACCAGCAGAATCTGTAAAACGCCTTTTGCTTTGCTGTTCATTTTTTCTTCTCCTTTTCCTTACTTAATATCTTGTATGGGAGTTTTCCCCCTATCGAGTATTGCTCGAGATTATAGTATAGCACAACAAAAGGGGTTGTTCAAGTACTAGTTTGTTACTTCTATCAGTCTCAGTTCCAACGGAAGAGCACCGATACGAAGGGTGGAGGCAAGTTCTTCCGCCTCGGAAAATTCCTCGAACCCTCCTTCGATAAACGCTTCACCATCGGTAATCGCAGAATGCAGAACCGGCGCGGACACCAGCACATTATCGTATACAATAGCCAGCTGCTCGCCTACATGTTCTCCGGTTACCTCAGCAAATTTTTTCGTTCCCTCGCCGGTAAACTTAATCTGAACTACATTTTTTGAAACATCTGTACCCTCCGGCTGCAGTCTGGTGGCCTGAACCTCCTCAATCATGGAGCCATCCATTTTCACATCTTTTTCATCGAAGGTCACCTCGTCCCCATCCTTAGGGTTAGGAATGCCATCTTTATCTTTCAGATTTTCATACAATATAAATTGAAAAGTACCAGCCTGTCCCAACTCCTCCCAAACTTCATCCGAAACGCTGATACCCGGAATATCAACCGTGATGCGGTCGTCACCCTCCTGATATACGGAGGCTTCGGTACTGAAATTTCCTACACGCATCTGTATTTTGTAAATTGTATCCTGCATCTCCTCCGCTGTCGGGTTGTCCTTTACTGCCTCATAGGTGGCGCTGGCAACACTGTCACTGGCAGACTCCCCATTTTTTTCTGTCACGTTTCCTGCCGTATTGGCGCTGCAGCCTGCCAGCAGAAGCATCGCCCCTATACAAAGCTGGCAAAACCATATGTTTCGTTTCTTCATCGTCCCTCTCCTTTATTTATAACTCATATAAAAACGGAGACGTTCCCGAAGGGCGGACCCTCCTTTGAAAACGTCCCCGTACAGATTGTTTTTTCTTTTATTATGCGAAATATCTGTTAAGAAGTCCCTCAAATGCCTTGCCATGTCTGGCCTCGTCTTTCGCCATCTCATGAACGGTGTCGTGGATAGCATCCAGGTCAGCAGCCTTCGCACGCTTTGCCAAATCAAATTTACCTGCGGTAGCACCGTTTTCAGCATCTACACGCAGCTGCAGATTCTTCTTGGTGGAATCGGTCACTACCTCGCCCAGCAGCTCAGCAAATTTTGCGGCATGCTCTGCTTCTTCCCAGGCAGCCTTCTCATAGTAAAGACCTACCTCTGGATAGCCTTCACGATGTGCCACACGGGCCATAGCCAGGTACATACCAACCTCAGAGCACTCACCCTCGAAGTTTGCACGCAGGTCAGCAAGAATGTCCTCGCTTACACCTTTGGCAACGCCTACTACATGCTCTGCTGCCCATTCTCTTTCACCTGTCTGCTCTTTGAACTTGTCAGCCGATGCCTTACATACCGGGCACTGCTCCGGTGCGCTGTCTCCCTCGTGAACATAACCACATACACTACATACAAATTTTTTCATGATTCTTCTCTCCTTTTAGATATATTTTTTAACATAATATCTTCTGCTGCTCACACGCTGTAAAACAGTAATAATTACTGTTACTATAATATATCCCGATACAGGGTTTGTCAACCTCCTATTTCCCATTTTCTGTAAATTTCATTTTCCCTTCATAAACCATACACATTCGACTTTTTTCTACATAATATGAAGTAATAAAAAAATAAGGAGTTACTATGAAACTTTCAAACAAACCACTTGCCATGGCTTATGTTCCCTGGCAGCCTTTTGAAAATGTCATGGATGGCAACTGCGGCCTGGCCCAGGGAAGTATCTTTGAAGATTTGATTTTTCCTTTCATCGGCGCCCAGGCGGCCTGTCAGGCGAATGTAAACAATCGCCAGGGAAATTATTCCGGTAATTATTCGCGGGGCAATAACATGTCACGCTCCCAACAGTCTCAAAATTACTCCAATGGAAGGAGATGTGGCTATTGAAAAACCAGAATGAAAGAGAGGCCTTGATGCAAAATGTAAGAGAAGCGGCTTTTGCCCTGATTGAAATTGGTCTCTATCTTGACAGCCATCCGGAGGATGAGAAGGCTTTGGACTATTACAACAAGTATCAGGATATTAACAGGGAGGTGCGCCGGGAGTACGAAAAACGCTTCGGCCCGCTGACCTCAAACGGCGTAGATACCTGCGACGGATGGACCTGGGTCCGGGACCCATGGCCTTGGGAAGGAGGCTGTAACTAATGTGGACGTATGACAGAACTTTAGAATATCCCGTTAATATTACACGGCCGAATGCAAAGCTGGCAAAGGTAATTATCAGCCAGTTTGGCGGCCCGGATGGCGAACTGGGTGCTTCCCAGCGCTACCTGTCCCAGCGGTATTCCAATACCAACAAACAGGTTTGTGGTATTTTGACCGATATAGGTACAGAAGCCCCTGAAATGTTCCGCCAGCTTTTGACATGACATTTTCAGGGGCTTTTATACCGTTTACTTTAATGTTTTTAATTGTTATTGCGTTAATTTATCCAAACAAACTCATAAGATGTGCTACAATCAGACCGCCGCCGGTTCCGACCACGTAACCGAGCAGTGCCATGATGATACCCACTGGCACCAGTGCGCTGCTATAGGAGCCGGCAAGCACCGGAGCCGTAGCTGTTCCGCCGATATTAGCCAGGGAAGCCACAGAGGCTGTAAAAATATCAATCTTCAGCAGTTTGGCAAGAATGATCATAATGGTAACATGGATGAGCAGTATGATAAGTCCTGTCAACAGCCATGCCGGAGCATTTCCCATGGCAGACAGGTCTGCACGGGAAGCAATTAATGCCACCACACTGTAGAGCATTACATTGGAAACTTCTTCCGTACCTCTCAGCTTACCAAATGGTGTAAGGGCAAATCCCACGCCAAGCACGGTTACAATCAGCACTGTCCAGGTTGCCTTATCAAAGAAACTCAGGTAATTGCCAATCAGTCCGCCGATCTCCTGGGATATCGCTGAGACAAAGAGCCCCGCACCAATCAGAATCATGATGTTCTGCCATACAAGCGGCTTCGTGTTGGCTTTCGCTTCTTCCTCAAGAGCCTGTCCTACACTGTCAATCAGACTGGTATCGGCTTTTGTCCATTTATTAAATTTGTCTGCAAAGTTAATGACCCAGAGAAGGAACATAACATAAAGTGTTGCACAGATAGAATCCATCACAAGCGCATATGCCATCATGGATTCCGGTACATCCAGGGCTGCCTGAATTGCCAGCATGTTTCCACCGCCGCCCATCCAGCTGCCGCAAAGAGCACCCAGAGCCTGCCAGGCATTTTCTCCCAGCAGTCCTGACATAATTGCATAGGCAACCACAAAGCCAAGACCAATGGAAATGGTGGCAGAGAAAAATCCAATCAGCATTTTCGGACCAAGGCGCACAATTTTTTTGAGGTCGCATCGCAGCAGCATGATAAAAATCATGGCGTACAGGATAGGATTTTTCAACGAATTGTATGCCTCAGATGTGGCATCCAGATTCCAGAGCTTCACCGTACAAAACAGCATCAGTCCCAGGTAAATCAGCACGATAGGCGGTGCAAAATCAAAAAACCGCTGTGCTTTTTTGCCCTTGAAAATTTTGGGCAGACAGACTAACAGTGCCGCAATAAAAATTAATGTGGCAATGTACAAAAAACCATTTTCAATCATAACACGTATTCTCCTTTGTCATCATTTTTTAGATTACTTCAAACTGGCAAGCACCCGCAGAAGATACTCCCAGCAGCGCTTCACAGATGCAATCTCCAGCCGTTCCTCTGGCGTATGGACATTTTTCATATTAGGGCCGATGGAAATCATATCCGCCCCCTGTATCTTTTCTGCCAGAATCCCGCATTCAAGTCCCGCATGGATGGCGCATATCTGGGGTTTTTCCCCGTACATTTCCTCATACACCTGCACCATGGTGTCTCTCAAAGGCGAGGTACGCCTGTATTCCCAGGCAGGATAATCGTCTTCCGCTAACATCTTGCCATTTCTCTGGGCAAACAGACAGGAAAAACGCCGCAGCGTTTCTTCTTTTCCATAATCTGTGTTTGAGCGCATCAAAAATCCAAGTTCCAGATTTCCCTCCTGAATCATCACACTGCCAAGATTGGATGAGGTCTGCACAAGAAACGGGATATCTGGGCTGATGGATGAAATACCGTTTGGCACGAGCAACAGCGTAGATATAACAATGTCTGTGGAAGCAGTATCAAGACATTCCTCTGGAAGTTGTGTGTCGGCGGCTATTACCTGAGCATCCGGCTCCGTATCCGCACAGGCAGCCTTGAACCATGCGTTAAACTCTGCAAGAGCCTTGTCCACCTTGGAAGTTTCGGAAGGCTCCATACAGATTACTGCTTCTGCTGTTGATGGAATCACATTCGTCCTGCCTCCGGATGCCATCTCTGCCATCCGAAATCCGGCATGGCTGCCAATCTCATAAAGCGCCTCCGCCAGTATAATGGCGGCATTTTTACGATTCTTACCGATGTCAACGCCGGAATGGCCGCCCAAAAGGCCGCCTACGGTAATCTTTTTGGCACACATGGAAGCAGTTGTTTTTTCATAAGCCAGGGGCACAGTGCTGTTAATACGCACTCCTCCGGCACAACTTACCGTCAAAACACCTTCTTCTTCGGAATCAATATTAATCATCCGTTTTCCAGTGAGTTTGGATACATCCAGCGCATATGCTCCCTGCAGGCCAGTCTCCTCATCTGCAGTAAGCAGGGCTTCAATGGGCGGATGCGAAATCTCTTTTTCATCCAGGAGAGCCAGAATGTATGCTACCGCAATACCGTCGTCGCCCCCCAGTGTCGTTCCATTGGCACGGAGATATTCCCCGTCCACTACCACTTCAATTCCCTCCCGCTCCATATCCTTGGAGCAGTCCGGATGTTTTTCACAGACCATGTCAAGATGTCCCTGTACAATGATGGCTTCACTCTGTTCATATCCCCTTGTTCCGGCCTTAAAAATCACCACATTTCCATAATCGTCCCTGTAAGCTTCCAGCTCCCGCTCTCTGGCGAAGTTCAGGCAATACTCTGCTAAAGCCGCTGTATTTCCTGAACCGTGAGGGATTCGGGCAATCTCAGAAAAGAAGTGAAAGACCTTTTGAGGTTCAAGTTCATGTATGTCCATGTTGCATCTCCCTTTCTCATAGTTATTAAATATTACATTTGATGATAGTATCACATAATAAGACACTACTTGTCAAGAATTTCCTGCAGACCTGTAACTCCATTTCACAGGAATCAGCTTCAAAAATACATCGATAGTATCGCAATCATGTACCACCAACTTATCTAAAATCTGCCTGTAAAATTCATCCTCATATTGCATACCGCCGACAATTTCGGCAATCACATTGGTAATTTCCCTCATAAACTCCTTCTTCCCATCTGTACCCTGCTTCCTGTCCCCACCTCCCACTACCGATTGAATAATGGCAGTCAGATTCTTCGTGATTTTATCTCTGTCATATGTAAGGCTCTGGCTCACAAGATACATAATATGAACCACATCCTCATTTCGGATAGACACCCCCCTGCATCCTGCCTGGTTTCCTGCCGCATCCACATGAGGCCTTCCGTGTCTGACAGCCTCATTACAGCGCCACGCCTTATACTTACTGCCATCCTTTCTGGTCTTATATCGTGCCACATAACTGGAGCCACAGCAGCCGCACTTGATTTTCCCGGAAAAAGGATAGCGATTACTGTACTTTGCCCTGCCTTTTTGAGACAGGGAACGTTCTTCCAGAATACGATTTGCTTTTTCAAACATTTCACGGGAAATAATCGGTTCATGGTGGTCTTTTATGATAATAAATTCCTCCTGGCCCCGGTTTACTTTCTTTTCATGGGATAAAAAGTCGGGTGTATAGGTCTTTTTCTGGACTAAATCACCACAGTATTTTTCGTTTCGGATTGTACGGAGAATTACCGCACTCTGCCATTCTTTTACACGCCGCATCGGCGGTATTCCTTCTTCCCGGAGTTCACGGGCAATCACATGCGCACCTTTCCCCTCATTGACAAATTTGTGAAAAATAAGGCGTACAATTCCAGCCCCTTCTTCGTTAATATACATTCTTCCGCCACGGACATCGTACCCCAACATGTCTCTGCCAAACACAACACCCTGCTCCATCTGCCGTCTCTGCCCCCATTTCACACGCTCTGAAGTCCGGCGGCTCTCCTCCTGGGCAATGGAGGCCATAATCGCCAAACGAAGTTCGGCGTCCCCGTCCATAGTATTGATATTATCGTTCAGAAAAATAACGCCTACCCCATGTTTTTTAAGTTCACGGGTGTAATAGATACTGTCCAGGGTGTTTCTGGCAAAACGGGAAATTTCCTTCGTGAGAATCAAATCAAAGTCTCCCGCTTTCGCACACGCCATCATACGGTTAAACTCTTTACGTTTTTTTGTGTTTGTACCGGAAAATCCCTCATCGGCAAATATTTCATACAACTCCCAATCCGGGTTGCGCTCAATATACTCCCTGAAATACCGCTGCTGGCTCTCAAAGGAATTGGCCTGATCTTCCTTGTCCGTAGATACACGGCAATAGGCGGCTGCCCGCTTTTTGCCATCGGTGGTCGCTCTCTCCTGGTTTAAGCGTTCATATTTATTCATGGCAAATCTCCCTGTTGTTTTTCAAGTTCAAGCAGGCAGCGCTCCCTCTCTGAGGCGGACAATAGTTTTCTTTTTTCTAATGAGCAAAGAATTGCTTTTTGAAGATTTATGAGAAAATCTCCATGCTCCTGTATGCTGATGTCCGGAATAGGATCACCCATATAAACGAATTCCCGATGTCGCAAATGTCAACACCTCCTCATTTTCCAATATACGAGCCGATGATTGTACCATATAACCAGAGGGGGACTTTTCAGACTGAAATGGAACATTTCCGTCTCCTCTGCAGGTACTGAAGAACTCAACCACGCAGAAATGGTCTGCGCAATTGTTCACCAGCTGACAAAAGGCCTGACCCCGGAACAAATCCAGGAACAGGGCTTTGCCGAGTATTATGTGGATCACACCCTGGGCCTCTGGCCACAGTCGGCCGGCGGCGTGCCATTTAGCGCTACGCAGTTCCAGAGCACCGGTGACCCGATTACCGACCTGACAGAGGATTTAGCGGCAGAACAGAAAGCCCGTACCACCTACGACAACATTCTCCGTCTGGTAAAAGATCCGGAGGTATGTGACCCGATTCGTTTCCTGCGCCAGAGAGAACTGGTTCATTTCCAACGTTTCGGTGAAGGCCTGCGCCTGGTTCAGGACGATTTGAACAAAAAGAACTTCTACGCTTACAATCCGGATTTTGACAAAAGCAATTGTTAAGAGTGACGACGACAGAACCGCTGGAATTTTAGGATTTCAGGAACTATGTCAGAAAGGGAGGTTTGGCTTTATGGGGCTAAGCCTCTCTTTTTCATAACAGCTAATAGATATATAAAAAATAGCATAATTTACTAACCGGATTTCATCTGTATTTTCTTGACAAAAAAGATTGTCTGGTGATAAAGTAAATAATAAACAATTTATTACTTAATTATGAATATAAGAAGGGAGTGGAAAATATGAAAATTTTACACAAGGTACTGGCTGTCCTGCTTTGCCTACTGATACCGCTGTCCAACACCAGTATGGCCTTTGCAATGGAGATTGTGTTTAATGGAAATAGAAACACCGCCCAGGAGATTTCTGCGAAAAACCGCGAAATTAAATTGAACGCAGGCAAGGGCTCAGTTGATTCAGAGTCTGTCATACTGGAAGATGGCAAAACATTGCCAGAACAATTGCCGGAGGCTGTATGTGCCGGCTGGACCTTTGAGGGCTGGTATACTGCTGAGGTGACAGAAAATTACTGGGGTGACCAGGAAGGCGAGACGTTTTCGGCATTGTTGGCGAACTGTGGTGGTAACAGGGAAGCGGCAGTGGAAAAAGATTTCAGCTGGATTGTGGAATCGGAAGGCACCCTGGTTAAAGCAGGAGAAGAACTTCCCGCTAATGTCGGAACCCTCTATGCCATGTATAAACCGACAAATAATATAACCATTCGCTGGCATTACAACGGCTGGAAGAAAAACACGGGAGTTTTCCTGACACATACCAAGAAAGAATATGGCAGCCCTGTCGTACTTGCCGAATTGGAAAGTTTCCTCGCCTGGGAAAATCACGAATTTGCAGGGTGGTATACGGCAGCTGGAAAAGAATGGAAATTTGACAAGGCTGTTACAGATCGTGATAACGGAAAAGTATATTATATCAGTAATGATGTAGTAACGGAAGACCTTGACCTTTATGCGCACTGGACGGGAAGAGTAGAGCCTGATACGATTCGCCTTTCCCAGAAAAGCGGGCTTGTAGAGCCTGGTGAAACAGTTTCCATCACGGCATCCTATTCTCCGCTGAGCGCAGACGCTCCGGAATTGGAGTGGGCGGTCAGTGGTGACGCCAATGTGGTAAAATCCCAGAAGGTATCGGAGGATGGCCTTACAATAACTCTTGTTATTGATGAGAATGCCGATGCTATCCAGAGCAATAAATATGTAACGGTTACTGCCCGGTCGCAGACCAATGCAGCTTTAAGCGGCAAGGCAGATATCACCATCGGGCATTCCTGGAAATTGGCAAGTTACGAAGATTCCAGTTGTAACAAGTCGGGTGTAAAGCATTATCAATGCTCGAAGCATGAACGTGCAAAAAAGGATGTGGCAGTAAATCCTGACGGCCATAGATTCGTCAAATCCGACCGAATAACCAAAGAACCTACCTGTGTAGCGGAGGGTTCCTATACAGATATTTATACCTGCTACGTCTGCCATGCTACGGAACAGGTTATAACTAAGATTCCTGCAACAGGCATACATGTCTGGGATGGCGGAAAAATAACAGTTTCCCCTACATGCGCCGAGGCTGGCACAATGACTTATGCCTGCACAGGCTGCGACTTGACGAAGGAGGAAACCATTCCTGCGACAGGACAGCACACCTATGAGAAAACCTCTACTGTGGTAAATAAAGAAGCGGATTGTGGAAATGATGGTCTTCATACAGATACTTATACATGTACCGTCTGCCAAGCAGAAAAGACCGAACAGGTAACAGACCCTGCCACCGGCGAGCATGACTTTTACAAGTTTGTAACTCTCAATCTTGGGAAAAGAAACTATTACCAGTCCTGCAGGGTATGCGGAAAGACCGAATTTTTATATACCGAAGAAACCGAATGGGAAGATGGCATTATCATTCTCCCTGGACTGGACTTCCCCCGTGACGAGGATGTGCAGGAGCCTTTTGTTACGATACCAAATGATTCCACAGAACGGGAGGTCGTACAGGATTCCAGGGCAGACGATGGCAGCAATGTAAATGCAGACGGAGGTATCGTCACTATCCCGGCTTCCCCAAAAGGTGATTCCGCAGGTACTGAAATAAAGCCTTCCCCGATAAATAAAGCAGATAATTCGATTACAGCATCGGATGTATCAACGACCTATTCGACAAAGGTACAGAGTTTCCCGGTGGAGGCAACAAGCCTGGGAAATGCAAAACTGACGTATACCAGCGATAATAAGTCTGTAACCATTGACAACTCTGGCAGGGTTACTGTTAAGGAAAAGTTCATGGGCAAAGCGACGATAACGATTCATTCTGCATCGACAGCCAGATATAACAGCAGTTCCAAGAAAATTGACGTTACTGTCAATCCGTCAAAACCCGCTCTTGCCAGCGTAAAGAATACCAAAGGAAGCAGTATATCCGCTAAGTGGAAGAAAACCGCCGCTGTAACGGGATACCAACTCCAGTATTCCACTGACAGGAAGTTCAGAAGCAAGGTCAAAACAGCTTCCGCAGCAAAGGGCCGCACTGTTTCCAAGACGGTTCGTTCCCTGAAGAAAGGCAAGACCTATAGTGTTCGGGTCAGAGCGTATAAGACCGTTGCAGGAACAAAATATTATTCTGAGTGGAGTAATGTTAAGAAGGTTGCAATAAATAAATAATGAGTGAGATAAAAAAGAGGTTTAGCTTTATGGAGCTAAACCTCTTTTTTTAATTTGCATGATGCTCTCCCAATTGCCAGGGAAACCCATGTATTTGAAAATTATTACCACTGCAAATAAATCCTTTTTCCCTTTAACATATTGTCCTTTTCTTTTTGGAATTTGAAGCACCTCATGCAACTTCATTATCAATAACCCCTTTGTGATATTTATAATCATAAAGCCTTTCATTATGGGCACAAACATTTCTAACCCGCGCTAACAGATCAAGCATCTGAGTCAACATTCCCTCATTTACATAATCAAATTCTTTACTCACTTTATATTGTATGTTTTGCGGCAAAAAACTATACATTTTTGACACCATGCCAAGTGTCAGGGCCTTCATCATAACCCATAGCGGAATATTCCTATACTTATCTTTCTGATGCCGTATATATGTTTTTCGATTTTCAGTATATATTGCAGCACTAATGCTCGCAAACGGTCATCAAAACAGTATAAACTGTGCACATCCTCAATACAAACATGAGGTTTATATGTTCCATCTTTCCCTTTGAAGGGACCCTTATATCCAGAAATCAAATCAAAATAACTGTACTCTTTTAATAATTTCAACGCAAATTCTTCATTGTTGATTCCCAGTTTTTTCTCTGTTTTTAACTTTTGAATTTGCTGTTCATATGTCAAAAACGGTTTCTCCATCATACTCATACTCATTCCCCCTAAGTAGAAAGGGCTCCCGTAAGAGCCCTTTACAGGTTGCAGGCCTCGCAGGTGTCTGCAACACGATCACTGGCGTTAGTTTAATCTAAAATTGACAAATTGTCAACACTTAATTATTACCAACACCAGTAATGCTATCATATTCCATCTCCATGCGAATTATTCCTCACTTACATCTACCGCAGGCAATTTCCTTCTTGGGTTTCCTTCCATTGTCAAAATCTGCGGATTATGCTATTATATTGTCATATTATCTATTGTTGCAAATCATATTCCAAAAACGTGAGGGGAACGCAAATGAAATTATTAGAAGAACGAATCCAGCAGGATGGCATCATAAAGGGAGGCAATGTACTGAAGGTGGACAGCTTTCTCAACCATCAGATGGACATTGACCTTTTTGTGGAAATGGGAAAGGAACTGAAACGACTTTTTGCCGATTGTCCCATCAACAAAATTCTGACCATTGAGGCCTCTGGCATCGGCATTGCCTGCATTGTGGCACAGCAGTTTCATGTGCCGGTTGTCTTTGCCAAGAAGGCACAGAGTATCAATATTGACGGCGAGGTATATTCTACAAAAATCCAGTCCTTTACCCATGGTAAAATTTATGATGTCATTGTTTCCAAAAAATACATATCCAGTCAGGACCACATTCTTATTATTGATGATTTTCTTGCCAACGGCTGTGCCCTAAACGGGCTGATTGATTTAGTGCAGAGCGCCGGAGCCACCGTTGAGGGAATCGGAATTGCCATTGAAAAGGGCTTTCAAAAGGGTGGCGAGCTCATCCGGGCCAAGGGGGTCCGGCTGGAATCCCTGGCCATTGTGGACAGTATGGACGAATCCACAGGAACCATTGAATTTCGCCATCGTGCTTAGCAGGAAACAACAATAAATAAATGCTTCAAAACGGAGGTTAGTATGAACGCAAAATCAAGTATTCAGAACATCTATCAATTGGATGGAAAAGTACCAATTGGCAAAGCCATACCTTTTGGGCTTCAACACATTCTGGCGATGTTTGTGGCCAATATTGCTCCGATTTTTATTGTGTCCGGAGCGGCAGGACTGTCCACGGCGCAGACTACCAATCTGGTTCAGTGCGCCATGCTGATTGCCGGTATCGGAACACTGATACAGCTGTTTCCACTGTGGCGGGTGGGCTCCGGGCTTCCCATTGTCATGGGTATCAGCTTTACCTTTGTCACCATTTTGTGTACTGTAGCCTCCACCTATGGCTATGGCACAGCGGTTGGCGCGATTCTCGTAGGCGGCTGTGTGGAAGGCCTTCTGGGATTATTTGCCAAATACTGGCGTAAAATTGTATCTCCCATTGTGGCGGCCAGCGTAGTAACCGCCATCGGTTTTTCCCTTCTCTCCGTGGGAGCCAATTCCTTTGGCGGCGGACAGGGAGCCGAAGACTTTGGCTCCTGGCAAAATCTCACACTGGGAAGCATTACTCTCGTTAGTTGTATTGTATTTAATATTTTTGCCAAATCCTATTTCAAGCAGTTGTCGGTATTGTTCGGACTGATTGTAGGTTATATCGCCGCCTGCTGCATGGGACAGGTAGACTTTAGCGCACTGGCAGGCAACTCCATTGTAAGTCTCCCCCACATCCTGCCTTTTACACCGGAATTTCAGATTGGGCCAATTATTACCGTGACACTGATTTTCCTGGTATCAGCCACAGAGACCATAGGCGACACCTCCGCTCTTGCCATGTCAGGGCTGGGCCGGGATGTGTCGGACAAAGAAATCTCCGGCTCCCTGGCCTGCGATGGTTTCATCAGCGTTATCTCCGGTTTGTTTGGCTGTCTGCCCATTACTTCCTTCAGCCAGAACGTGGGACTGGTTGCCATGACAAAGGTAGTAAACCGCTTTGCCATTGCCACCGGCGCCTGTATTATGATTCTGGCCGGCTTTTTCCCTTATGTGGGAGCGGTGCTGAACACATTGCCGGACGCTGTACTGGGCGGCTGTACGATTATGATGTTTGGAAATATCATCCTCAGCGGTCTGGAAATGATTAGCCGCTGTGGATTTACCCAGCGAAACATTACCATCGCCGCCCTGTCTTTAAGCATAGGACTTGGCTTTACCCAGGTGCCTGAAATTTTCCATATTTTCCCTGCCATTATCCAGGATATCTTTGCGGCAAACTGTGTAGCCACTGTATTTCTCGTGGCTATCATTATGAATCTGGTTATGCCAAAGGAAGTGTCAGGCAAGGAAGACAAGACCGGTCTCTGATGCATCCAGCGTCAACACCTGTCCGGCGTGAACCTCATCGGCAAGGATTTTCTTTGCCAGCAGGGTTTCCACATTTTTCTGCAAATAGCGTTTGAGCGGTCTGGCCCCGTATGCCGGGTCATAGGCCTGTTCTGTAATATACTCCCTGGCGCCCTCTGTCAGCGTCAGGGATATTTCTTTATCTGCAATCCGCTTATTGACCTCCTGCAAAAGCAAATCAATGATTCCACTAATGTCCTGACGGGACAGCGGTTTGAACATGACAATCTCATCCAGGCGGTTCAAAAACTCCGGCCGAAAGCTGTTTTTCAGCTGATTCATTACTGCATCCTCGCTTTCCTGGGATAACATTCCCTCTTCGTTAATTCCCTCTAGCAGATACTCGGCTCCCAGATTGGAGGTCATAATCAGAATGGTATTTTTGAAATCCACAGTCCGCCCCTGGGAATCCGTCACCCGTCCGTCGTCTAACACCTGCAAAAGGACATTGAATACATCGGGATGCGCCTTTTCAATCTCATCAAAGAGTACCACCGAATAAGGCTTTCTCCGTACAGCCTCTGTCAGCTGCCCGCCTTCCTCGTAGCCCACATAGCCCGGAGGGGCTCCAATCAGCCGGGACACGGAGTATTTTTCCATATATTCACTCATGTCAATGCGTACCATGTTGCTCTCGTTATCAAACAGGCACTCTGCCAGGCTTTTGGCCAGTTCCGTCTTGCCCACGCCCGTAGGCCCCAGAAACAGGAAAGAGCCAATGGGCTTGCCCGGGTCCTTGATGCCTGCCCGGGAACGGATGATGGCCTCTGTCACCTTTGTCACGCCGTCGTCCTGTCCAATCACCCGCTTGTGCAATTCCTCGTCCAGATGCAGGGTTTTGTTCCGCTCGGACTCCGTCAACTTGGCCACCGGAATTCCTGTCCAGCGGGAAATAATTTTGGCAATTTCTTCGTCTCTGACACTCTCATGTACCATGGTCTGTTCTCCGGCCTGCATGGCGTCCTCTGCCTGGTGCAGCTGCTGCTGGAGCCTTGGCAGTGCTCCGTATTGCAGCTCCGCCGCCTTGTCCAGATTATAGTTGTGCTTTGCCACCTCTATCTGGTTATTGGTCTCTTCAATCTGAGCTTTCAGGTCATGAATTTTTTCCACGGCGGATTTTTCATTGTCCCATTTTGCCTTTTGCCCCTCAAAGTCCTCCCGCAGTTCCGCCAGTTCCTTCTGCAAATCCGCCAGACGCTCCTGGCTCAGATGGTCGGTCTCTTTTTTCAGAGCCGCCTCTTCAATCTCCATCTGCATAATGCGCCGCTGCACATCATCCAGCTCTGTCGGCAGGGAATCCAGTTCCGTCTTAATCAGCGCACAGGCTTCATCTACCAGGTCTATGGCCTTATCCGGCAGAAAGCGGTCGGAAATATAGCGGTCTGACAACACCGCCGCCGACACCAGGGCACCGTCAGTTATTTTTACTCCGTGGAATACTTCGTAGCGGTCTTTCAATCCCCGGAGAATGGAAATGGTGTCCTCCACCGTAGGCTCCGCCACCATCACCGGCTGGAACCGACGCTCCAGAGCCGCATCCTTTTCAATATACATACGGTACTCATCCAGGGTAGTGGCTCCGATACAGTGCAGTTCCCCTCTTGCCAACATCGGCTTAAGCAGGTTGCCGGCATCCATGGCTCCCTCTGTCTTGCCCGCTCCCACAATGGTATGCAGTTCGTCAATAAAAAGGATAATCTGTCCGTCGCTTTCCTTGACTTCTTCTAAAACGGCTTTCAGCCGCTCCTCAAATTCGCCCCGGTATTTTGCGCCGGCAATCAGGGCTCCCATATCCAGGGCAAAGACCTGCTTATCCTTTAATCCATCCGGCACATCCCCCCGGACAATCCGCTGTGCCAGCCCTTCCACTACGGCAGTTTTTCCCACGCCGGGCTCTCCGATTAACACCGGATTGTTTTTTGTTTTCCGGGACAAAATCTGAATCATGTTGCGTATTTCCCCATCCCGTCCAATCACCGGGTCCAGCTTCTGGTCTCTGGCCCGTTTCACCAAATCATAGCCGTATTTCGCAAGACTTTCATATACGGCCTCCGGGTTGTCACTGGTTACCTTCTGGTTGCCCCTGACTTTGGAGAGAGCCTGTAAAAAACGTTCTCTGTCGATGGCAAATTCTTTCAGCAGTTTTTTTACATCATAGGAAGGCTTACGAAGCAGGCTCAGAAAAAGGTGTTCCACCGAGACATATTCATCTCCCATGGCCTTGGCTTCATTCTCCGCATATATCAAAACTTTGTTTAATTCACTGCCGATGTAGACCTGTCCGCCCTCCACCTTGGGACGCTTACGGAGCAGCCCCTCCACCTGAGCCTGGAATACCTCCGGCTCAATTTCCATTTTTTGCAGCAGCTTGGCAAACAAACTGTCCTCTATGGTGAGCATACCATAGAGAAGATGCTCCTGCACAATCTCCTGATTGCCAAAATCGTAGGCAGTCTTTTCCAGACTGTTCAGAATTTCTACGGATTTCTGGGTGAATTTTGAAATATTCATAAGGCTCACTCCTTTCAGTGCGTGTTTTGTTCTATGCCAAATATAACACGTATTATTAGCACTGTCAATAGTTGAGTGCTAAATTGAAAAAAGAAAAATAGCAGATTAACTAATCTGCTACTTTTTCCCTATAGAAACAGGAATTGTCCATTTCACCCTCATTCCTCATAGGAATCCAGAAACCAGTGCTTCTCTCCCTTCTGCTTATAGGCAATCACTGTATCCAGATTCACATTTTCCACGCTTTTGAAAATATTCCCCTCCACAAAGGGATTGGTCTGCTTCAGTTTTTGAATCAGTTCTTTTATTTCAAGGCGTTTGGACTTGCTTTCCTCATTGTCGCAGGTGGTACAGGTATCGGTGAATTTACAGGCACACTGGATAAAATGAAGGCCGTTGTAATCCCGCCAGGCCTTTATATGCTCCTCCCGAACCAGATACATAGGGCGTATCAGTTCCATGCCCTCAAAATTGGTACTGTGCAGCTTGGGCATCATGGTCTGCACCTGGGCGCCGTACAGCATTCCCATCAGAATGGTCTCGATCACATCATCGTAATGATGTCCCAGGGCAATCTTGTTACAGCCAAGGCTTTTTGCATAACTGTATAAATGCCCCCTTCGCATTCGGGCACAGAGATAGCAGGGAGATTTTTCCACATGGTACACGGCTTCAAAAATATCCGATTCAAATATGGTAATGGGTATGTTCAGTTTTTTGGCATTTTCCTCAATAACCCCCCGGTTCACAGGGTTGTAGCCGGGGTCCATGACGACAAATTTTACCTCAAAGGGTACCTGATTGTGGCGTTTCAATTCCTGAAACAGCTTTGCCATCAGCATGGAATCCTTTCCGCCGGAAATGCAG
>JAFLTB010000069.1 GCA_022510605.1 Lachnospiraceae bacterium | reverse complement strand
TTCCAACCGAGGAAGCCCAGGCAGAAGTCTGAAACAGTGCAGTAAAAGAGAGGGACACTCGCAGTCGTTCACTATTGAACAACTGCGAGTGCCCCTCTCTTTTAGGTCGATTATTCCCTTTTCTACGATTGCTTTTCTTTACTTCTTCTTTCCTAAAACTTCCTCTATGGTCTCCATAATCCTCTTATCATCCGGTGGCTTCAGTATATAGCCCTCCGGCTTTGACTTCATGACAGAATAAATGACCTGTCGATCTGCAATACTTGTGAGAAACACAACGGGAATCGATTGCATCTCTTCATCCGCTTTCATCGCTTCAAAGGTATCTTTTCCGTCCATCCCGTCCATTTCATAATCAAGCAGGATTAAATCCGGCTTCTGCCCCGGAATCATTTCCAATGCCTGTTCCCCCGACTTGGCAAGACAGATATCATAATGTTCTTCTAACATAGTTTTCATTCTCCGCAGCAGCAGCGGACTGTCGTCAACAATCATAATTTTCTTTTTCTGCTGTGGTTTTTCTGCTGATTCTTTTTCTGAATTGGTAACACTGCCCAAACCAAGGAGCTGGTAGCATTTTTCCAGCAGCTCACTGCTGGCGAATGGCCGGAATAATACCGTAAACTGTTTACTTTCATAGAAATCCTTATATTGTTTCCAGCCTTCACTTGTTGTGATTCCAATAGTCGGAATCTGTGAACATTTTTTCTGAATTACTTCAAACACCTCACTGTCCATCTTTTCGAGTCCAAGCTGGCAGATAATAATCAGACTCGGTCTGATTATTTTAACCATTGCCTTCACATTTTCCGCCTGCTTCGAACAGAGCTGAACCTGAAAATCATCCATCAGACATTCATTCAAACTTCTTACAAGATCACCCAGTTCTCCAATCAATAATATCTTTTTCTTCATTTACTCTACCTCAATTCCTGTTCAAATTTATTGCTCCATACTACCGTCTGTTCCTCATCCAGATTGGTAACGGCGAGAGAGAGATTTTCCATCACCTCTGTCATAATTTTATCTGAATATGTAAATTTTTTCAACTCTTTCATGATTTCATCCGCTGTATCCACATCCATATCCCCTATGGCATGCCTCAACAAGTTCAGGAGTTCTTTGGTAAACTCATAGTCTGCCTTTTCTTTTTTCTCATCCGGCTTCTCCCTTTCCACAACGGATTTTAGGATTTCCTTCATGCCCCTCCAGTCCTGCAGAAAGGCAGGAGTAACATTTTCTATTACATCCACTTTTGCATCCCTTGCTGCATATTCCAGCATTCTCGCTACTCCTGCAAGGGATACCGCTCCTATCATGGCGGCGGAGTTTTTCATGGAATGCACTTTAACCCGATATAGATTGAGAACCTGACTCTCATCCTCCGTTTCCCGGAGCATTGCCATATAGTCTTCCAACTGTACGGCCTCGGCCCCTATAGTATCGTAAAATTGATTTACGGTATCCTTTAATATATCCATGTCCCTGCAATATAACTGTGCATAATTCCAATCAATCCCTTCCAGTTCAGGCAGTGTCATTTCATCTGAACTATCTTCTATATCCATATCAGGATAGGCCGTCTTTCCCTCACCATAAATCACTTTGTTTTCCGGAAGAAATTCCATTACTATTTTTTCCAGTTTATCTGGATTGACCGGCTTGGAAAGGAAATCATCAAATCCTTCCTTCAAGTACATTTCCCTCGCTCCTGTCACTGCATTGGCCGTCAATACAATAACCGGAGTATCTTTACACGGGTAATCCTCCCATTCCCTCATTGTATGTAACACCTCAATACCATCCAAATCCGGCATCATGTGGTCTAAAAGAATCAGGTCATAGAAATTCTCGCGGACCAGTTCCAGACACTGCTCTCCGCCTGCTGCCTCATCAATTTTTATCTCCGTCGTTTTCAACAGATTCACAAATACCCGTCTGTTTACCTTATTATCATCCACAACCAGCACCCTTGCCTCCGGAGCGGTAAACATTACCTGATAAGAATACGAGGAAGCCTGATTTTTGATTCTCTGTTCCAAATCCCCAATCGGTTCATGGCTTATGATTTTCTGCCGGAGAGTGAAATAGAATACAGAACCCTTTCCATACACACTTTCCACCTGCAGTTTACTCTCCATAAGTTCCAACAGCTGCAATGTAATACTCATGCCTAAACCGGTCCCTTCAATATTTCGGTTCCTCTGCTCTTCGATTCGCTCAAATTCGCGGAAGAGTTTTTCCATATCCTCCTCCCGTATGCCGATTCCGGTATCCTCTACCCGAAAAGTCAGTTCTGCCATCTCCTCCTGTATGGCAGCACTTACGCTCAATGTCACACTTCCCTTTTCCGTGTATTTTACCGCATTGTTCATCAAATTCACCAAAATCTGACGAAGCCGGACATCATCTCCCCACAATCGGGAGGGCAGACTCTCATCCACAGACAGATTCAGTTCCAGTCCCTTTTCCTGCGCCCTCATTCCGACCATATTCATCAAATCATGAATCAAACTACTGAAATCATACTCTACCGGGATAATCTCCAGCTTCCCGGATTCAATTTTTGATATATCCAAAATATCGTTAATAAGGGAAAGTAATGTCTGTCCGGCATTTTGGATATCCAGTGCATACTCTCGAATCTGTGTTTCCTTACTCTCCCTCAAAATCATGGCATCCATACCAAGGACAGCATTGATTGGCGTCCGTATCTCATGGGACATGTTGGCAAGAAAACGCCCCTTGGATTCACTTGCTGACAGTGCCTTCTTCTTTTCCCTTTCCAGGTGCATAAACTCACGAACGGTGTTGATGATAGAGCATATCAAAAGAAAAATCAGCCCTATTTCCAAACTCACACCATTAAACATATTGATTCTCAGAAAATAAATAATAATCTGTACAACTGATGCAATACACACTCCAAGCATTCCAACCGCTACGAAAGGATATTCCCTGGTATAGCCTCTCCGCAATTCCAAAAGAATCGTCCCAGCCATCAATCCAATGGCCAAAACACAAAACACAGATATATATCCTATCGTATCTGTAAAATCGCACAGACCTGATATATGCAGGCCGGAACACAGAATGAAATTAAATATTAAAATACTTTCCATGACATAATATATTTTTTGATACCTTGCCCTTTGAATCTCATTTACATAGAAAAGAAAAGGCAGTGGCAAAAGCATAATCATGAGAAATGTAATGTCATTGACCACCGACAGATTTGGGAAAATAAGCTGCCGGAATGCAGAATTTGTTATGAGCCAGACAGCCGCAAGTAAGATTCCCCAGCCCAGATACTCCAGGGGAATCCTTTTACGATAACAAAAGCGGAGTGCCACACTCCCGATAATCGCAATGACACTAAGTATCAGAGTGACAATGGAAATCACCAGTTCCAGACCAAGATGCTCAAAAAAGTAATTCCATATTCCCATCTGATTTCCATAGTAAACCGTATAAAAAGTACCGGAATAGGCGGAGTCTGTCTGTGTCTCTACCCGGAGTATCTTTCCGTCATCCTCCTCACTGATTTCCAAAAACACATAGGATGCTGCACTCATTTTGCCAAATAATCTGGTTTCTTCTGTGGAATATTCCTTTCGGAGTTTTCCATCAATATAAAATTTCATATCCTGCTTGGCACTTCGAAAACAGAGAACACGATTATATTCGATTGTCTCCGGTAGTTTTGTCTCCAAGACAACTACTTCATTTCTTTCTGCTTCACATTTCCCTGGCACTTCCACAGGCTCTCTTGTTCCTGTTGCTGTAACTCTCTCCCATTCTCCTGGATACTCCATACAGATACCTTCCTGCGGTTTATCCGTTGGGAGAAACAACTCACCTAAAATGAAATAGGTGGCAACACCAATAACCATTACAGCAAAAAGCAGTATTAAAATGTTTTGTATTTTCATATTCTTCATTTTTCCAAAACCCGTTCCTTTGCCAGCATATTGCATAAATCCTTCAGATACTTATATCTAAAGTATAAAATATTTGATAACAAAAAACAAGTATTACTGTCGTTCCCATCGTTACCTCCTCATAATTCGTCATTCCACATTTTTTAACGCTTCATCCATAGGAATTTTCCGAATCTTAAAAAACTGTAAAAGTGATACGGCAAAATAAGCCGCAAGCCCCATAAAAAACATTTTTACATAGGTGTCTGTCCCAATATAAAGGGGAAGCCATCCACTGAAATCCGATATCATGGCACGGTAAACTATCTCTATAATCGAGGTGGCCGCAAAAAATCCCAATACAAGGGAGACAATGACCACCACTGTAGTGGCTGCCAGATACAACCGGGCAATTTCGCCATTGGTATAACCAAGAATTTTCACCATGGAAATAGAAGCCGTGTTTTTCTCAAGTACCAGTTTTGTCAAAAGATAAATAAGGAGAGCAAACAGCACAATGGCAAATATTGTCACAAACTTAAACATGCCTCCCATAGATACATCCAGCTGACGGGACACCTTTGTCAAATCATCCTTTGTTATGCAGGAGTCCACATAGGTCTCATCTAAATCATTTATTTTCTTTTCCGAAAAATATCCATTGAAATACTTATACTGTGCCGGGGTGGACAGCCGGTGCAGCAAAAGTTCCATATCCATAGTACCAATATCAAAAGGATTTATATGGACATCGAAGGTGCGTATAAAGGTATCATCTGACATAAACACTGCCATTCCCGCCGGGTACTCCATCACTCCTTCCACAGTAAAAGAATACCTCTCCGTCCCATAGGTTTCTTTCAGAAACAGAGTGCTGCCAGGCTCTATCCGATATTTGTCTGCCAGGCTGTCAGAGATAATTACTCCCTGCTCCGGCATAGCTGCCTCCACATAACGGCTGTCTTCTGCAATACCGTAAATGCTTACTTCCTCATCGTTTCCATTTTCCTCATATTTCAGGGACGTAATACAGAATTTTTCTGCACTCTCCTCCTCTGTCTCCACCTGGGTTTTCAGCACATACTGGTAATCTGCCAGCATGTGGGCGACAACCTCCTCCTGATACTGGGATAAAAGCGGCACCATCATCATGCCAAAGAGAAGAATCACATTGGCAAACACAATCCCCACAAATAACGTGAGATAACTGGAAATGTTCTGCAATATAATTCGTAAGCGGAATCTATGGAAAAAACTGCCAAATGATACGGAAAACGAGCGGGCTCCCTGGCGGCGATTCCGGCGGAAATCCCGGCGGATAAATTGTAATGGCGATAGTCTTAAACTGTGCAGGAGGGATACACTATTGGTAATCAGCATGAGAATCACTGGAATAACCGTGGTCAGCACAAAGGCCTCGCCATTCAAAATAGTGTGGTAGGTGGGCAGACTGTAGCTGCTGTAATATAATCCTGCCACCACATCCTTGAACACCGTATATCCCAACACGTTTCCCATCAACGCAGAAAACGCCGTAACCAGAAATGGAAGTGCCAGATAGTGCCGCAATAATTCTCCTCTGGTATAACCGGAGGCCCGCAATGTTCCAATAACCGCCGCCTCTCTTACAATGGTATGGCGAATTGTCACCGAAAAGACAAAGGCCAGAATCACAATCAGTATATAGAGCAGCACAAGAATCATGGAGCGGTCTCCCCCCATATCATCTCCCGTAAACTGTATGGCCTGGTTCAAATACCGGGGCAAAAAGTCCTTTATTTCGGAAAGGCCGGCCACTGCCTTCATAAATTCCTCCGATTTTTCTTTTTCCTGTTCCTCGTCTGCGGGAGCTGTATTATATCTCCAGTCATACTGATAATAACGTTTCGCCCCGTCATCAAAGGCATCCATTCCCTTCTCTGTCATAACGGCTACTCCGAATTTCACTGCATCAAACATCATGTCGCTGTTATCTGAAAACAAAGCGCTGTAATCCGGGAGCGCTACCAGGCCTGTAACCGTAAGTCTGCGTCCCCGTATCAACAGAATGTCCCCCACCCCGATTTCATTGTTGTCGGCATACATTCGGTCAATGGCAATTTCATTTTCTCCAGCGGGAAGTCTCCCCTGCATTTCGCATACCTGATTCACCCGTTCCCGACAGGCATATATCCGCAGCGTACTGGCATCACGCTCCTCCCCCTCCAAACGGCTTTCCTCTTCCAGATAAAAATCCGGAGTTATCTGCACTCCCTCTTCTTCCATCTTTCGTATCACATCATCACTGGCCTCTTTTTCCAGTACAAAATGGCCGTCCTCAATCTGATACCGCTCAAAGCTCTCATCATAGGCAGTAATCATACTTCCTCCTGCCACCAAAAAGCCGGAACAAAATCCGATAAACAGCGTCATAAAAAGAAAAACCACCATATATTTCCCCAGTTCGTGTACTATTTCCCTGCCCAGACGTTTTCTCAATGGATTTTTCATTGCTCCCTCCTTTCTGGCACAATGGCGCCATCATGCTATGTATCTCACTCAACAGACTACCATTCCAGCTCACTGGCAGGAATCTTTACCTCATTGAGATAATTTTTCCGGATTTCCCCATCCCGCAGGCAGATAACACGGTCTGCCATGCTCTTGACGGCATCGTTATGTGTCACCATAATGACTGTATTGCCGTATCTTTGATTGACCTGCTCAATCAGAGCGAGAATTTCCTTGGAAGTCTTATAATCCAGCGCTCCCGTGGGCTCGTCGCACAGCAGAATGTCCGGGTTTTTGATAATGGCCCGGCCAATGGCTGTCCTCTGCTGCTGGCCGCCGGAAAGCTGATTCGGCCGTTTGTGGCGGTGCTCGTAAAGTCCCAGGGTATGAAGCAGTTCCTCCAGAGCCAGTGGGTTGTCACTGAGATATGCCCCCACCTCAATATTTTCCTGAACATTCAGATTGGGAATCAGATTATACATCTGAAACACATACCCCAGATGATTCCTACGGTACTTTGTCAACTCCTTTTCTCCCATATCCACAATTTTTTCTCCATTAATGGACACATAGCCTGCGTCGGCTCCGTCAATCCCCCCTATAATATTTAACAGGGTAGATTTACCGGAACCGGACGGCCCTAGCAGCACACAGATTTCTCCCTTTTCTATGGAAAAATCCATTCCCTTCAGTACCATGGCATGGCTGCCTCCCGTTCCATAACTTTTTGTCAGTCCATGGACTTCAAGAAACATAAAACATCCCTCCAATGTAAACCACGAGCGTCTCGAGCCTGTATGTATGGTATATTTTAGCAGTTAGTCTCATCTAACCACCGTTACTATACCACATATTTTCCCAAAAGACAAGTCAATCTTTTCTAAAAATTATTTTATTAAAATGCCGCCCGCTCCACCTTACGCCTCACCGGTTTCCGCTATAGGCCTCCATTATTTCTACCAGAGCCACACCGTTGGACACCAGTTGAATCAGTGTTTCCTTCGAGAGTTCATACATATGGAACAAATCCCTTTTGGCTGGTACATTGTAATAAACTTTCCAATATCCGGTATATAGAAAGTTTTTTCCCCTGTTTCGTATAAAGCCCTCCACATCCTCTGGCGGATATCCCAGCAACAGCCCCAATTCATGGGGAAAATCTGCTTCCTGTCCCGCATATGCCTGATAGCGGACACGAAACCGATTCAACACCTGTTCCGGTTCCCACCGGCTATAACCGGCGGCGGCCAGAAAATGACGCACCCTGTTTCCCGCCAGACAGTGCTCCAGCCGCTTCTGGTTATACAAAAAGACTGCTGCCTTTTCCACCGTCTCCCGAAGCACATAACAATCCAACTGGCTTCCCTCTAACAGAAAATAAAGCTGATTTAATTGCTCTTTATATATGAAAAACAAACTGGAAGTTTTTAATCCCACAATCAGTGGAGCACACTGGAGTACCAGCTGAGTCTCCACCTTTTCCTTGTCCATCCTCTGAATACGTTCTACTATCTGCTGATTCAATGTATCTCCTTTCTGACCAGACACCACTAATCTTGTAAATATTGCATAACGGGGCCAATTTAAACCCTGTTTAGTCCTGCGCCAACCTGATTTACGCCGATACTAGTATAACCAAAAGTGGATATTTATTTTTTGAAAGAAACTGCAGCATAGCAGATAAAATAAGAGTTCCCCTCCAATCAGTGAGAACCTTAACCCGAGACGCCACCTCGTTGTTGTCGGTTCGAATCGATTGGATGAGAACTCTTATTTTTTTCTATGCACCAGTCCCTTTCAATCTACAAATCTCTCTACTCTGCCAAAGAAAACCGCTGTCCCCTCCTCTGAATCCGGACAATCTGTTCGGCATATTCCGGATGGGCTTCACAAAATTTGTGGATAATTCTATACTTTGTCCAGAAATGCATGGGAAACACTATACGGCTTTCCGTGTATTCCAGGAACAGTTCCATACCGCCAAAGGCTTCCTCTCTTTGTCTAGGGTCCAGTGGCACAAAGGCCACGTCTATCTTCTTCCCCCTCAGTTTCTCCAGTTCCCGGCGGTAATTGCTCTCCATATTGTTGTTATAGGCTTTCGACTCCTCCTTCCACACCCATCGGTTCAAATCCCCGGCATGGTATATGGTCCGGCCCTCATATGCAAGAAGATAGGCCACTCCTTCATCCGTAGAGCGCAGGCTCGTAATGTGTAACAGTTGGCCGCCCTCTAACATCAGTTCCTGAACACTGTCCCGTGGACAGACAGTAATTTTTCCTGATAGTTCCACTCCCTGCTGCTGGTATTCGCTGACCGCACGCTGGAAATGGACATCCTTGGATAGGACATAATGCACCTGAGGATATTTCTTAGCCAGAGCAAAAATCTCTGGATTATAATGGTCTGGATGCCAGTGGCTGACAAATACCACCAGGGGCTTGTCCTTCCCCATGTCCGGCAGCTTCCCTTTATAATAATCAAACAAAAAGCCGGCATCCCCCACATCCAGAAAAAAACCGCTGTGGGCAATATATGTGACTTCCATCGTTCCTGTCCTTTCTCTCTGCTCCATAAGTTTTAACATGGATTTAGAAATTCTACCTCATTAGATTAGCACATCCCGCCATTGCCGGTCAAGCCATTCCGCTGCAGAACCTGTCATGGAAGAGAATTTCTCAAACACAGGACGCCCCAGCCCACCGACTCATTGGGGTATTGTCCATAAACAGACAGGGGTCTTGCTCCCCGTATCAGATAGGCCTTCACCTTCTGTCCATACAAATAGGGGTCATATCCCTGGACAATGCCGTACTGCATAAGCAGGGCGGCGCTTCCCGTCACAAAGGGACAGGCCATGGAGGTGCCGGACTTAGCGGTATAGCCTCCCCCTGGTGCGCAGGAGACAATATTCACTCCCGGCGCCGCCAAATCCGGCTTTACCAGGTGACAGCAGACATATCCCTGCCCGGAAAAAAAAGCAAAACTGTCTGTGTCGCTGTTGTAGGCTCCCACAGTAATGGCCTTTGTGGCCGTGGAGGGAATCGTAAGGGTGGTATCCACACTGGGCACCAGAAATCCTGTCTCATCACTGATACTGCTGCCCGAAGGCAGCCAAAGGTCAAAATTCCCCTCCACAATCCGCCGGGGTGACAACTGGATTTTCCAGATACCACTCTGAATGTTGGTCTGCACTCCCTCTGGTACCATTTCCAGATAAATCTCCTGATTCTGGCTATAGGGGGAGGGCTCTCCCACATACCACAAAAGTTCTGTGCCATCCAGAATATGCCGGTAAGTTCCCTGGATATTTTCCGACAGAATCACCGAACTGCCGGAAGGCGCCAGCAGGGTAATCTGAAATTTATCGGCATACTGCTTCCATAACTGGAGACCCAGACTAAATTCGCCGGGAGCCACCGTAAATTCAATCCGATAATCCATCCCCATTACCAGCTGTCCCGACGCATGGCGTCTCTGGTTTCCCTCATTGCCACTTCCCACACAGATGGTGGTTCGGCCAAGTCCCGCCACCTCATCCAGATAGGTCTCGATGAGAGAGGTGCCGTCATGGGAACCATAGCTATTTCCATAGCTTAGATTCAGCGCCAGAGGCTGAGACAATTCAATGGCCTTTCTGACACAGAAATCCACTCCCATCATCAGTTCTGTAGTCTGGGGAAAACCACCCTGGCTCTTCCCTCGTAACTTTACCACCAGAATATCCGCCTCATAGGCCACACCCCTCTGCCTTCCCTGGCTGGCCCGTCCGTTCCCTGCCGCAATCCCGGTAACATGGGTGCCATGACCGCTGAGGTCTACACTGGGAGCCCGCTCCCCGGATTCTAAAATAGTATTAATATCTTCTCTGGAAAAAAAGGTGCCAATAGGATATTCCATGGGCGGGGTTCCGGAGGTCACTGTCTGGTCCCACAGACCGGCCAGACGGGTAGTGCCATCCTCATTGCGAAAATCGGGATGGTAAATGTCAATTCCCTCTGGTGTTAAGTTAATGCAAATGTTTATTTTGGCTTCTTCCACTTAATTTCAATGTTCTCCTCACCATACACAACTACTTCTTCAATATACCTTTCTGCCATATCCAGCACCAAAGCCTCCTTTCCCTCTGAAACAACTTCCTCTGATCCGGATTCCAATGGCATTGCATCCATATATTCCTGCAGACGATACAGCACCACTTGCTCCAGAAACATAGCATTGACACCTCTGACACAATCATCCAGACCAGTTTCATAACGATGGTAACAGGTAAAATAAGGATTCCGTCTTTCTTCTCTCAGCCGAAGATTGTGTTTGCAACACCCACAGACCACTTTACCGATCAGCGGGTGCTTTTTCTTTGTTTCCCTTTGTTTCCTGCTCTTTCCCATGCTTTTCCGCACTTCCTCAAATTCTTCCCTTGTGATGATAGGGGCATGGTGGTTCCTGATGATTTTCCAATCCTTCTTCTCCTTTAGCACATTGGGGCCACCGACCTGCTCCCTCTCTGTTTTTCCATATGCTATATCCCCGGCATATACCGGATTGCGAAGAATACTGCATATCACGCTGTTGCTCCAATAGAATTTATCTCCTTTTGGTTTTCGGGAAGTTTTACCTTTTCGAATCTTAAATTCCACCGGAGTAGGAACATTTTCCAGATTTAGCTGCCTTGCAATCTGCGTAGATGTCAGACCACGCAAGCGAAAATCAAAAATCCTCCTGACAATTTCTGCTTCCTCTTCCAGGATAACAAGCATATGCCTGTCCTCCAGGGATTTCTCATATCCAAAAGGCTCACTGCCGCTGACAAATTTCCCACTCTCTTTTCTTGCATGAAGCGCCGTTTTTATTTTCCGGGACAAATCCTTACTATACATATCATAAAGAAGATTTTTGAAATTCACATCTAAATCGGAGGTATGTCCCTGACAGTCCGCACTGTCGTAATGATCATTGACAGAAATAAACCGTATCCCCAAAAAGGGAAATATCTGCTCCAGATAAGAACCCAGTTCAATATAATCCCTGCCAAACCGTGAAAAATCTTTTACTACAATGCAGTCAAACTTTTCATTTTTTGCATCCTCAAGAAGATTTTGCACTCCCGGACGATTGAAATTCGTCCCCGAAAAACCATCATCCTGATATTCCAGTATCTGATAACTGTCAAAATGTTCCCTGATATACTTTCGGAGCAAAATACGCTGCATGGAGATACTGCCATTTTCTGTCTGTATCTCCTCATCCTCACAGGCGGTTTCTCCCGCCGCCTTGGACAACCGCATATAAACAGCAATCCGGATTGTATTTACCGTATTCTTTTTAATCATTGTTCTTCACCACCTTTATGAAACAGTTCACTCATCCGGAAGGCAAAAGTTATCTTTACCCGATGGTCAGCATATACATCAATCCGACGAATCAGAGCACGTATTACCTCACTTGTGAATGCTGTCTTTTCATCACATTTCAAAAGACTACGCAGAAGCTTACTCTTTTCCCGTCCCTTTCGCTCCAGAGCATGAAACTGAATCTCCAGCTTGGATTTCCTTTGCATTATAGTATGAAGTGATTTCTCATTCTTTTTCTTTCTCTTTTGAAATTCTTCTAAAGAAAGACTGCCTGTATGGTATTTTATATACAGTTCACTTCCCTGCTTTTTCCCCGCCATTAATTGCCTTTCACACTGGATAATTTCCTGCCTGAGTATTTTCCCCCTATCCTCTGTCTGTTTTTCACACTCTTTTTCCAGCCTGCCCGTATACAGAGCAGACAGCCGAAACTCCTGATTCAGAGCCTTTTTTACCAGCTCATTTAACACACTCAGACCAATGCTTTTTGCGGGACAGTATTTCCCGTCTATTCTTCTTGAATCCCGACAATGGTAACCATAATAGCGAATCATATCTCCGGAACTTAAGCTTTTTGCATTGGCAACCCTTGACATCTCTTTCCCGCAGTCACCACAAAACAATATTCCGGCATAAATATCTTCTTCTTTTGGTACTTTTTTAGAAAAACCTGTATTGTTACAATATTTTGCCGCCGATTTTTCAAACATGGCAGCCACCCTGAAAAACTGCTCCTCGCTCACAATTCCCTCATGGGTATTGTAGCAGATGGAAAAATCATCACGCTCCACATCATGCCGGTTCCTGATCTGATACTGCCGGCCAGAGGTTGTCCCCTGTACCAGACACCCCATATAGACAGGATTGGTAAGGAGCCGTTTTACTGTTTCCCTGCTCCACTGCTCTAACACTTCTCCCTCCTGCCTGTATATATGGCTGGTCTTTCTGTAATCACTGGGACGGTGCAATCCCTTTTCATATAGCATTTCCACAATCTGTTTCATGTTTTTTCCGGACAGATACATTCCATAAATTTCCTTTACGATTTCTGCTGTTTCCGGACAGATATAAAGGCATTTCTTTCCATCCACCCACTTTGCCTGATAGCCATAAGCAGGAATTCCTCCGGTATAACTCCCCTGTTCCTGTTTGCTCCGCTTGCTGGATTTCACTTTTTCTGCTATATCCCTTGCATACATCTCATTTACCAGATTTTTCAGATTGATTGTCATATCATCCCTATTGGCTTTCGGCCCAAATGTATCAATCCCATCTGTGACTGCAATAAATCTCACACCCATAAAAGGGAAAATTTTTTGGATATAGTTTCCTGTTTCAATGTGGTTCCTTCCAAAGCGGGACAAGTCTTTTACGATAATACAGTCAATCCGTTTTTTCCTCACATCCTGCATCATCCGTTCAAAGCCTTCCCTCTTAAAATTCGTCCCGGTCTTCCCAAGGTCTGTATAGCAGTCATACAGTTCCATCTCCGGATGCTCTTTCAGATATTGTCTGGCAATCTCAATCTGCGTATCAATGGATTCATTTTTTCTGGATGGTTCGCTCTGTGAACCAGCTTTACAGCCATCCACCGAAAGCCTTGCATATATCCCGACATGAAAACGTTTCGCCATTTCAGGCATCTGTTCTGGCTTTCGTTTCTTAGAAGTCCGTGCCATAATCACGGCACCCCCTTTCTACAGAGAACATATCCTTTGTCCTAAATTCCAAAAATACTCTCTTATCTTCGTAAACCAGAATACGATTGACAAAGACCACTACAATATCCCTGGTTAATTCCGTAATCTCCAAAGAGGATTTTATTTTTTCCAGACTTGCCCCTGCCAGAACACCTGCCCGAAATAACTCTTTAATGGTATTCTCCTGCTGCCGGATGGCATCTGATTTCTCCTGATACTGCCTCTCATAAATCTGCCAGAAATCCTTGAAGTCCTCCTCCGTGATAATCCCCTGCTTCAAATCCTCATATAACCCAGTACGTAAGGACATATATTTTTCCTGTTCTCTCCGAAGTTTTTTAATTTCCTTATAAAAAGCAACCACCTCATCAAAGTGGACTTCCATATCCTCAATATATGCCAGCACATAACTCTTATCCAGAAACAGTGCGAGCTGCTGCTGCAAAGCTCTCAATACAAGATACTTTAATTCTTCCTCCGGGATACTGTGCCTGGTGCATCCCATTCCTTTATTTCTGGTAGGACAGATAAAATATACTTTTGACCTTCCCTTATAGCGGTTAAGCCTACGGATCATCGGCTCTCCGCAGTCGCCACAAAACAGATATCCCGTGAACATATGGCTGCTTCTCTTTCCTGCGGTTGCCCTGCTGTCTACCTCCAGGAGTTTCTGGACAATTGCAAAATCCTCTGTCCCGACAATCGCCTCATGGGTATCTGCCACCCTGACCCATTCCTCCTTTGGCTTTTTTACCGAGCGTTTTACCTTATGGTTTACCTTTTCACTTTTTCCCTGAACCATCATTCCGGTATAGAGTTCATTAATCAGAATTCTCTTTACTGCCACAGCAGACCACTTCGCCTTTAGGTTGGTAGAAAAAGTTGTAGAGAATTTCTCTCCCTTTGATTTTTTGTATTCCATCGGTGAAAGAACTCCCATTCCGTTCAACTTATCCGCAATGGCAAGATTGCTCAGTCCTGCCATCTTCCAGGCAAATATTTTCTTCACGATGCCGGCGGCATAGTCATCCACCAGTAAATGGTTCATATTTTTCGGATCCTTCCGATAACCATACACCGCAAAGGCGCCAATAAAATCTCCCTTTTCCCGCTTTACCTGCTGATGGCTCCTTACTTTTTTGGAAATATCACTGCAATACGAATCATTGACAAAATTCTTTACCGGCAAAACAAGTGATGTTTCATTAAAATCTGCTGTCAGAGAATCAAAGTTATCATTTAACGCGATAAATCGCACAGAAAAAGCCGGGAAGGTCTTTTGAATCAACCGCCCGGCTTCAATATAATCTCGTCCAAATCTGGACAAGTCCTTTACAATCACACAGTCAACATGACCGGCTTTTATATCCTCCATCATCCGCTGAAAGGAAGGTCTGTCAAAATTTGCTCCCGAGCATCCATCATCCACATAGAAATCATAAATCTCCATATCGTCATGCTTACGGATATAAGAACGTATCATATCTCTTTGGGAACGAATACTGTTGCTCTCCATCCCGCTGTCCATATCTCCCTCTTCTTCAGAAACATCATCCCGGCTCAGGCGGAGGTAAACAGCCACATTATAAAAATTTTTTTCTTTCACTTATATTCCCCCTGGTTCAGACTTCGATTCTGCTCTGCTTTCTGGCAAGCAAAACCATACGGTCATCGAATGTATCCTCTGTCCCCTCCATGTAGCCAATTTGTACAATATATTTCCCCACATTCTGTGCAAAGGGATTTCCTGTCTGTTCCAGAAAACTTCTCACACGAGAACTCTGACTTTTTGACGAATCAATCACTATCTCGTCTGCATTTGCCAGTTCTTCCCTTTTCAGTTCCATAATGGGGACAGACTGCAATTCAGACAGTTTTTCAATTGTCACTATAACATCCCTCCCTCTCTCACTATTTTATTGGGAATACGGCATGTCCTATGATAATTACTTTCACACTGACAGCTGGTTTTTCCTGTATATAGAAAAGTGGTAGGATAATTCGAAGGCTATTCGCTTCTTATCCTACCACATGTGTCACTACACTAGATTTTTCGAGATATTTCTTAAACAGTAAATTTCTTGATATCCTCTAACAATGTCTGTACTTTATTTTCCAGTTCAAGCACAATCTGATTGGAACCATCCACCATATTG
>JAFLTB010000068.1 GCA_022510605.1 Lachnospiraceae bacterium | reverse complement strand
GTGCATATTCACTCATCACTTTCTGTGATGAGTGCTTTTTACACATAGAATTAAAAATACGGAAACTAAATAAATGTCACATTTCACAAATCGTTTATACTGTTATTTTCAGAAAAATGGCAATTCACATCCACCTTTCGGAAGGGAATCGCTATGCCGTTTTTTTCAAATTCCTCTTTGATTTCCTCCAGCATTCCCCAGCGGGTGGGCCAATACTTCTCCGGGCGGACCCACATATGCACTGCCATGGTTACGGCACTCTCATCCAGAGCGGATACCACAATATCCACTGGCATATCCTCCAGACGTGCCTCCTGCTTTTCTACAATCTGCCGCAGAACCTGGCGCACCTTCCGAATGTCCTCCGAATATTCCACTCCCACCGAAATGTCAATCCGGCGCTTATCCTCCTTCGTAACATTGATAATGTTGGAATCTGCCAGCTTGCCATTGGGCAAAATCACCGCACGATTATCAATGGTGTGCAGGGTCGTATAAACCACATCAATTTTTTCTACGGTCCCCTCAACATCCCCCACAATAATATAATCCTCTACCACAAAGGGTTTCATAAACAGTATCAGTATGCCCCCGGCAAAATTCGCCAGGCTCCCCTGCAGGGCCAGGCCGATTGCCAGACCCGCCGAGCCCACCAGTGCCACCACGGAACTGGCGGCAAATCCGAGAATCTGGGCTATAAGAATAACCAGCAGCCCATACAGGGCGATTTTCCCGGCAGAAACCAGAAATGTCACAATCCCCGGTTCCATTTCCCGGCGCATCAGGGATTTTTTCAAAACCTGCATCAGTTTGCGAATCAGCCGGCTTCCTATGATAAATACAATCAGTGCTGCCACCAGTGCCAGCAGAAAATCAATCCCCCTGGGAATCCACTGGCGGATATATTGAACGGCCTCCCCCATTTCCTATTCCATCCCTTCTATGTTCACTTTATTTCTTTTTCCCACCCTTTGAACTGTTTCCTTTCGTGCAGTTGAAAATCTGCACGGAGAGCGGCGCCAGCCGGCACTCCATGGAATTTGGTCTTCCATCCCATTTTACCTTCTGGGAATTTTTCAACCGGGGATTCACAAAACCGGTACCACCAAATTCAGCGGCATCGCTGTTAAATATCTCCTTGTATTTCCCGGCAAAAGGCACACCCACACGAAATTTTTCATAAGCCACCGGCGTAAAATTGCAGAGAACCAGCAGCGTCTCCTCCCTGCACTTGCGCAAAAAGGCAATGACACTGCGGTCGGCGTCCAGGGTACTAATCCATTCATAGCCGGAGGGCCTTGAGTCCTCCCGGTACATCGCCGGATGGGCCCGGTAAAAAGTGTTCAAAATGCTGACATACTGGCGCAGCTTTTCATTGGGAGACAGTTCCCCCGTCATCGGCTCCAACAAATGCCAGTCCAGGCTCCTTTCCTCGCTCCATTCTCTCTCCTGTCCAAACTCCTGCCCCATAAAGAGAAGCTTCTTGCCGGGATGGGCCGCCATATAACCATACGACAGTCGTAGACTGGCGAATTTTTCCTCCGGCGTCCCCGGCATTTTCGTATACATGGAGCCCTTCATATGCACCACCTCGTCATGGCTCAGCACCAGAATAAACTCCTCGGAATACTGATACATCATACTGAAGGTCAGCATACCATGGCGTCCCTTGCGAAACAGCGGGTCCGTGCGCATATATTCCAGAAAGTCATTCATCCAGCCCATATTCCATTTCAAATCGAAATCCAGCCCGCCATCGGCGGTTTTTCCTGTTACCATCGGCCATGCCGTGGATTCCTCTGCAATGGAAAGGGAACCGTCCTTTCTGGCATGAATCCGTCCGTTTAATTGCTGTAAAAATTCAATGGCCTCCAGATTTTCATTGCCGCCATACATATTGGCTACCCACTCGCCGTCATTTTTGCCATAATCCAGATAGAGCATAGAAGCCACCGCATCCATCCGCAGACCATCGGCGTGGAACTTTTCCAGCCAGAACAGGGCGTTGGCAATGAGGAAATTCACCACCTGTGGACGTCCGTAGTTATAAATCAGCGTCCCCCAGTGCGGATGCTCACCCTGTCTCGGGTCCAGATGCTCATACAGGCAGGTGCCGTCAAACCGGGCCAGTCCATGTTCGTCCTTGGGGAAATGTGCCGGCACCCAGTCCAGAATCACTCCAATGCCGTGCTGGTGCAGGGTGTCCACAAAATACATAAAATCCTCCGGCGTGCCATAGCGGGAGGTGGGCGCATAATACCCTGTCACCTGATAGCCCCAGGAGCCGTCAAAGGGATGCTCCATCACCGGCATCAGTTCCACATGGGTATACCCCATTTCCTCACAGTATTCACAGAGCATCGGCGCCAGTTCTCTATAATTGTAGAATGCTGATTCTTCGTCGCTTTCCTTGGTTTCCGGTTTGCGAAAGCTCCCCAGGGACACCTCATAAATCAGCATCGCTTCCTTTTTCGGTTTCCACTTTTTCCGGGCGGACATCCACTCCTTATCCTGCCAGGAATAGTCCCTCAAATCCCAGACAATGCTGGCGGTAGCCGGACGCTTTTCCGCATAATTGGCAAAGGGGTCTGCTTTCAGCACCCGCTGTCCTGTACTGCCCAGAATCTCGTATTTATAAACCTCTCCCTTTCCGATTCCCGGTATGAACAGTTCATAAATGCCGGCATCCTCCAGCTTGCGCATGGCATGAAGCCGTCCATCCCAGCCATTGAAATCCCCCACCACACTCACTGCCCGGGCATTAGGCGCCCACACAGCAAAATACGTTCCCTCCACCCCATTGATTTTCATGGGATGGGCTCCCAGCTTATCATAAAGGGTATCGTGAACACCATGGTTAAACTGGCTCATATCCAGACCGTCAATCTGTGGTTCAAAAGCATAACAATCCGCCAGTTCCTGTTCCGTAGAAGGGCTCTCCTTTCCCTTCACCACCAAACGGTAATCCGGAATTTTCCTGCTGGGAAGAAAAACTGCAAAATATCCTTCCTCATCCATCCTCTTCATCTTGTAGCTGCGGCCGGTGTCTAATACCTTTACCTTCACAGCCTCCGCCGCCGGCAGAAACGCCGTCACCAGTACATGGGTTTTGTTTGCCATACGAGGCCCCAGCACCAAGTCCGGCTCACCGCATTCGGCGTATTCCAGCGCCTCAATCTCCGGCCATTGCATGAAATCCTCCAGTTTTAATGCCACCTTAATACCCTCCTCTCTATTCGTTATACCACTCTACAATTTCCTCGCCGCTTTCCGTATATTTCGTCTCAGATTTTGGCATATACTTTTTCATGACATGCTCCATAGGAAACGTATATAAAAATCCTGCCAGTCCCGGTACAACCAAAATCAATATAATAATTCCCGTCCATACCCCCACAAAGAGACCATAGCCCGCCGCCAGCAAAATCGCCAGCAGAACAATCGTGTGTAAAAAATGCCGGAAGGCACAGTACAGGCTAAGCCGTAATATCTGGCTCAGCTTCATATCAAATCGGGAAATCAGCGGAAATATATAGCAGGCTATACAGGCCATAATCAGCATCATAGCCAGATAGGCTCCTGCCAGATAGCCGCCATACTCCGAGGCCTCGTCTGTAATGCCCGTAATCTGTATATTCCAGTAAAGCAACACATACAAAAGGGCAATAATAACCCAGATAATCGTAGACTGCTTCAGATTCATTTTGAAGCTGCTCCAGAACTCCCGCCACACATAACTGCGGTTGCGGCGCAGTACCTTGGCACTGACATAGTACAGGGATGTGGTAGCCGCTCCTATGGTGAAAACCGGCACGCAAAATACAATGTATATCAGGGACAGCCATCCTATATCAAAAATTTTTGACAGTGCCCGCATGACACCATTATCGGAATTGAAAAATTTCTCCATCAGCACATTTCCTTTCTTTTATCCATTGTCCTGTCAATCATCTCTCCACCCGGCCGTTTATATCTCATGGATAAACAAACCGCTTCGCAGCTTCGGCTCAAACCAGGTGGACTTCGGCGGCATCAGCAGATTTTTGTCCGCCACGTCAAACAATTCAGTAATGCCGGTGGGATACATGGAAAAGGATACCTTCATATCGCTCTCCGCACGCTTCTCCAGCTCAGAAAGTCCCCGGATTCCGCCGACAAAATCAATTCTGGCATCGGTTCTCGGGTCTCCGATTCCCAGCACCGGCCCCAGCAGATAGTCCTGCAGTATGGACACATCCAGACGCCCCACTGCATCCTTTCCCTCAAAAAGTTCCGGCTTTGCTGTCAGGCGGTACCACTGGCCTTCCAGATACATGCCAAAGCAGCCCTTTTTCTCCGGTCGTACCGGTTCCTGGCATGGTTCCAGCAGAAAATTTTCCTGAATCCGCTGGAAAAAGGTCTCCTGATTCAGCCCGTTCAAATCCCGAACCGTTCGGTTATAATCCATAATCATCAGCTGGTCATGGGGAAACAGCACCGAGAGGAAGAAATTGTACTCCTCCGTGCCATTATGGCTGGCATTTTCCTGTTTCCTTTTCAAACCTACTTTTACCGCAGAGGCAGCCCGGTGGTGGCCGTCTGCTATGTAAATGGCCTGAATGCCCGCAAAGGCCTTTTGTATTTTTTCTACATCAGTAGAATCCGATATTTTCCATGCTCTGTGGGTAATACCGTCCACGGCAGTAAAATCATATAGCGGTGCCTTTTTCTGATTCTCAGCCACAATATCATTGATAACCTTTTCGGAGCGGTAGGCCAAAAAGATAGGGCCGGTCTGGGCACTGCAGGTGTCTACATGGGTAATACGGTCAATCTCCTTGTCCTCTCTGGTGTTCTCGTGTTTTTTTATCACATTGCCCACATAATCTTCCACGGCAGCACAGGCCACCAGTCCGGTCTGGGAGCGTCCCTCCATCACCAGTTCGTATATATAGTAGGCCTGGTCTGTATCCTTTTCATAGATTCCGTTTTTTATCTCTTCCTCTAAAAGTTCCTTCGCCTTCTGGTAAACCTCTGGGGCATAGGTGTCCACGGAATCGTCAAAATTGGTTTCTGCCCGGTCAATTTTCAAAAAAGAACAAGGCTCCCGCTCTACTTCCGCCTTAGCCTCCTGTCTGTTATATACGTCATAAGGCAGGGCAGCTACACGCTCTGCCACACCCGCCTCCGGGCGCACACACTGAAATGGTCTGATGATTGCCATGATTTCCTCCGTTCTGCATTGTCATATCTGTGCCATATTGATGATTTTGTTTCATCCTTTTTCTGATAAAACACTTATTTTAATAGTATAGCAGATTTGAGGGTTATTATCAATGATTTAGGACATACTATTCACAGTCAATTCATAAAAAAGGAGCAAAAAACTTGAACAAGAAAATGAAAAAACAGGCAGAAAACTTTTTGAAATGCGGTCTGATGGGATGGGGGATTGAATGTCTCTGGACGGGCTGCGGCTCTCTCTGCGCCGGCAAGGACCGCCGGATGCAGTGCGAGACCTCTATGTGGATGTTTCCCATTTACGGCATGGCCTCTATGATGACGCCGCTGTGCCATCTGATGAAGGACCGGAATGTTTTCCTGCGGGGTACCGTCTATACCGCCTGCATCTTCCTGACGGAATACGGCACCGGAACCCTGCTGAAAAAAAAGGACTGCTGCCCCTGGGACTACAGCAAATCCAAAGCAAATTATAAGGGCATCGTGCGGTTTGACTACGCACCTCTCTGGTTCTTAGTGGGACTTATGTATGAAAAGGTACTGATGGCAGCAGAATAAAAAAGGGCGCTGAACCATGCGCCCTTCTCAAAATTCTATCGTTTCTTTTTGTATACATCATTCTACAGTTTCTTTTTGCACACATCTGCCAGACAGCACCTGTCACAGCAGGCCTTCCTTGCAGTGCAGACCTCTCTGCCGTGGTGCACAAGACGGTGGCAGAAATCGCTTCCCTTTTCCCCCGGAATGATTTTCCACAGCGCCATCTCCACCTTTTTAGGCTCCCGGATTCCCTCCACAAGCCCCATGCGGTTTACCAGACGGATACAGTGGGTGTCCGTCACAATGGCAGGCTTTCCAAAGACGTCTCCCATAATCAGGTTGGCGCTTTTCCGGCCCACTCCCGGCAGCTGCAACAAAGCGTCAAAGTCCTCTGGCACCCGGCCGCCGTACTGCTCCACCAGTACCGTCATACATTTGTGGATATCCCTTGCCTTACTGCGGCCCAGACCGCAGGGCTTTACTACTTCTTCAATGGCCTCCGGCGTGGCTGCCGCCAGAGCCGCCGGGGAAGGATATCTGGCGTACAAATCCTTTACCACCACATTCACCCTGGCGTCGGTACACTGCGCCGCCAGCCGGACGCTGACTAACAACTTCCATGCCTCATCGTAATCCAGCGTGCAGTCCGCCAGCGGATATTCTGCCTCCAGCCGTTCAATAATAATCTCCGCCCTTTGTTTCTTCGTCATAGTTCCTCCGTTCCGAAGCGCTGGCAATCTCCCGTTGCGCCGTCGTGCTGGCGCAACAGAGTTAATCTGCTACTTCGTTGGTACCATTTTTATCTCTGGAATCTTGGCGCTGACCCGGGTGCCTGCCGGCACGGACTCCACGATAAAGGCGTTGCCGCTGATTACCGAGTCGTGGCCGATGACCGTCTCTCCTCCAAGAATGGTGGAATTGGCGTAAATGGTTACGTTATCTTCAATGGTTGGATGGCGTTTCTCGTCCCGGAGCTCCTGTCCCCTTCTGGTGGAAAGCGCTCCCAGTGTCACACCCTGATACAGTTTTACGTGGTTCCCGATAATGGTGGTCTCTCCCACCACCACACCGGTTCCGTGGTCAATAAAGAAATATTCTCCAATCTGAGCGCCGGAATTGATATCAATTCCCGTCCGGCTGTGGGCATACTCCGTCATAATGCGGGGAATAAACGGCACATCCCGTATGTAGAGCTCATGGGCCAGGCGGTATATATAGACAGCATACAGCCCCGGATAGGAAAAAATAACTCCCTCTCTACTTTTTGCCGCCGGGTCACCGTCAAAGCCCGCCTGCACATCCTTTAGCAAATATTCCTGCACCTTCGGCAGAGCCTCAATGAACTCCCGGCTAATCGTCTCAGCCCGCTCCACATCTTTATGACAGTAGGCCAGCGCCTTTTGCACCTGCACCATCAGAGTATTATAAAGGGTATGCAGGTGGCCTCCCACAAAATATTCCGACACGCCGGCATCCGGGGGCAAATCCCCATAATAGCCCGGGAACATAATTTTCCGCAAATCCTTCAGAATCCCAATCACAATACTCCGGTCAGGAAGGCTCAGTCCCTCCCGTCCAGAGAGCAGTTCATTCTTTCTATACTGGCTGGCAATCTGTTTTGCCACTGCTTCAATGCTTTGTGTTGTCTCTTTTTCCATGTATTACACATTCCCTTCCTTTAATCGGCGCTTCCTTTCATCCAAAAGCCCTACAGACACCTGTATTGCCATTCTATGTGAAAAAATAGAATCTGTTCACGCTCTACAGCGAAATCTCATTGACAAAATAGTCAATGTATTCCCATATTTCCTCACGTCCCTCCTTATTCAGAGCAGAAAACGGAAGAATCGGCGTATCCTGGGAGGCTCCTAATGTCCTGCGAATCAGAGCAATGTTTTTCGCCCGGGCATTCTTACTGATTTTGTCCGATTTTGTAGCCACAATCAGTGGGTTAAACCCCTTCTCATACAGCAGCCGGTACACTTCCACATCCTTTTTGGAGGGCTCATGCCGGATGTCAATTAAAAGAAACACGACCCGGAGAGCTCTGGAGGTATCCAGATATTTTTCTATCATCCTCCACCACTTCCCTGCGGTTTCCTTCGACACCTTGGCATAGCCGTACCCCGGCAAATCCACCATATAACAGAGTCCGTTCACATTGTAATAATTGATGGTCTGGGTCTTGCCGGGCTGGGCGGAAATCCGGGCCATGGATTTCCGGTTCCATAGGGCATTCAGCAGGGAAGATTTCCCCACGTTGGAACGCCCCCAGAAGGCCATTTCTATTATATCATGCTGGGGCAGTGTGCTGGTGATGCCGCACACCGTCTCCAGCTCCAAAGACTTGATAACCATTGTATTCCTCGCTCCAAAGCATTTTATCCCGCCAGTGCGTGTCGCAGCACATCGCCAATTTTCTCTGCGTACACCACTGTCAGTCCTTCGGTAATTTCGCTTTCCAGTTCCTCCACGTCCGGCCGGTTGCCCTTTGGTACAATGACGGTTTCCATCCCGGCAATCCGGGCTGCCAGAAGCTTTTCCTTCAGGCCCCCAATAGGCAGGACACGTCCCCGCAGGGTAATTTCACCGGTCATAGCAATTTTACATTTTACCTTTCGCCCAGACACCGCCGAATACATAGCCGTAGCCATGGTTACACCCGCCGACGGGCCATCCTTTGGCACTGCGCCCTCCGGCACATGCAGATGAAAATCGTGGGTCTTGAAAAAGTCATCCTTCTTGACTAACATGGCCCGCACAAGACTCAAAGCAATCTGTGCCGACTCCTTCATTACATCTCCCAGCTGCCCTGTCAGCTGCAGTTCGCCCTCACCGGGCATGGTATTGACTTCTACTTCCAGGGTATCGCCGCCCACCTCCGTCCAGGCCAGGCCGCGGACAATGCCCACATCATCCTTTTTATTCGCCTCGTCTACACGGTATTTTTTCTTCCCAAGAAAATCCGTAATGTTGCGGGAGCTGACACGAATCTGCCCGGTCTCCCCCTCCAGTATTTTCTTAGCACTGCGGCGGCATATTTTTCCAATCTGACGCTCCAGTTCCCGGACTCCGGCTTCCTTGGTATACCAGGTAATGATTCCCCGGAGAGCCGTATCATTAATGAAAAGCTGGCGGCGCTTTAAGCCGTTTTTCTCCAGCTGCTTCGGTATCAGATAATCCTTTCCTATATGGAACCGCTCATTCTCTGTGTAACCGGCCAGGGAAATGGTCTCCATACGGTCTAACAGCGGCCGTGGAATGTTATCCAGAGAGTTGGCGGTACAGATAAACAGTGCCTCGGACAAGTCCACCGGAAGCTCCACATAATGGTCTACAAAATTCCGATTCTGCTCCGGGTCCAGTACCTCCAGCAGTGCCGAGGAGGTATCCCCCCGGTAGTCGCTGCTCACCTTGTCAATCTCATCCAGCAGAATCAGGGGATTTTTCACCCCGGCTTTTTTCAGCCCGTCTATGAAACGCCCTGGCAGGGAGCCCACATAGGTTCTCCGATGGCCCCGTATCTCCGCCTCATCCCGGACGCCGCCCAGGCAGATGCGGATATATTTTTTGTCCAGCGCTCTTGCCACAGACTTGGCAATAGAGGTTTTTCCTGTACCCGGCGGCCCCACCAGACAAATAATCGGGCTGTCACCCTTGCTTGTCAGCGTGCGCACTGCCAGAAATTCCAGAATCCTCTCCTTTACCTTTTCCAGGCCGTAGTGGTCTTCGTTCAAAATCTTTTCTGCATTGACAATATCATTGTTGTCCTGGGAGCTGGCATCCCAGGGAAGGGCCAACAGGGTCTCAATATAATTTCTCGCCACAATATGCTCTGACGAACTGGTAGGAATGCTTTTCAGCCGTTTTATTTCCTCCGCAATCTCCTTCCGTATTTCCTCACTGCAGGTAAGCCCCTCTAACTGTTTTTTATATTTCTCCGCATAATCTTCGTCGTTTTCATCCCCCAGTTCCTCCCGGATGACACGCATCTGCTCCCGGAGAAAATATTCCTTCTGGTTTTTGTCCACTTCCTCTTTTACCTTATTCCGGTAAGCCTCCCGGATGCGGAAAATATTTACTTCCTCCATCAGTACCGTGGACACAATCTCATATCGTTTTTCCAAATCCAGGCACTCTAACAATTCCTGCCGCTTATCATAAGTCATGTTGATGTGCATGGCAATCAAATCAATAAGAGGCTCCAGTCTCTCTGTCCGGCGGATGCGGTCTAAAGCACTCCGGCTGGCTCTTGGGTTTTCGTTGATATAGATATTGTAAATTTCCTTCAGGTTGCGGCACATAGCCGTCTCCTCTGCCGGCCCAATAAAGTCCTGTGCATCCTCCATCTCATAGGGCACCACATCCCCCATGAGAAAGGGTTTTGTCTGATTCAGGCTCAGCATATTGCCGCGCCTCCTTGTGGAAATCATTACCCGTACAACATCGTCTTTTAATTTTACCTCCTGGCGAATCTTGGCGATTACTCCCACCTCAAAAAGGTCATAAAAGGTAGGCAGTTCCACGGTCTCATCCTTCTGGACAGTAATGAAAATCATTCCATCCCCGGCCATCGCTTCCTCAATGGCCCGTTTGGTAATGTCCCTGCTAATATCCAAATGAACCAGCACGCCAGGTAATACGGTCATACCCCGTAATGCCAGAATTGGCATTGTTTTCATTTGCTGTTCACTCATATGCTTCCTCCAAATTTTCAGGCACTTTCTTCCTTCTGCCCCTTGCTGTCTTTGTTCTCAATCCGGGGAGCGTCCTTTGTCTCCGGCAAAAGCTTTGGTTCGCCGGTTCCCTTAATTACTTCCCGGGTAATGACGCACTCCTTCACATCCTCACGGGAGGGCAACTCATACATATAATCCATCATACTGGCCTCCAAAATGGCACGCAGCCCTCTGGCGCCGGTCTTTCTCTCATTAGAAAGCCTTGCCACCTCAGTAATGGCCTCATCTTCAAAGGTCAGCTTTACATCATCCAATTCTAACAGCTTCTGATACTGCTTGGTAATGGCGTTTTTGGGCCGAACCAGAATCTCCTTCAGCGCCTCCTCATCCAGTAAATCCAGCGCCACCGTCACCGGCACACGGCCAATGAACTCCGGTATCAGACCAAACTTTACAAAGTCCTGTGGCAGAGCCTGCTTGAACAGTTCTCCCACGTTCTGCTCGGTAGGGTCGGCAATGTCCGCATTGAAGCCAATGGATTTTTTGTCAATGCGGGAGCTGATAATTTTCTCCAGCCCGTCAAAGGCCCCGCCGCAGATAAAGAGGATGTCACTGGTGTCAATGTGGAAAAATTCCTGCTGGGGATGCTTTCTGCCTCCCTGGGGCGGCACACTGGCCTCGGTGCCCTCCAGAATTTTCAACAGAGCCTGCTGTACGCCCTCTCCCGATACGTCTCTGGTGATGGAGACATTTTCGGATTTCTTCGTAATCTTATCAATTTCGTCCAGATACACAATGCCATGCTCTGCACGCTTAATGTCATAGTCTGCGGCCTGAATGATTTTTAACAGAATGTTTTCCACATCCTCCCCTACATAGCCCGCTTCAGTCAGCGTGGTGGCATCTGCAATGGCAAAGGGTACATTCAGAATCTTGGCCAGCGTCTGGGCCAGATAGGTCTTTCCCGAACCGGTAGGCCCCACCATAAGGATGTTGCTCTTTTGCAGCTCCACATCCATGTTCTTGCCGGCCTTAATCCGCTTATAGTGATTGTATACTGCCACGGACAGTGCCTTCTTGGCCTCCTCCTGTCCCACTACATATTCATCCAGAAAACTTTTGATTTCCTTTGGTTTTAGCAGATTAATTTCATCCTCCAGAACCGGTTCCTCATAGTGCTCCTGCATTTCCTCCGACAATATTTCGTCGCACAGGTCGATGCACTCATCACATATATATACACCGTTTGGTCCCGCAATCATTTTCATGACCTGTTTCTCACTTTTTCCACAAAAGGAACAGTGAATTGACGGTGTCTGGTTGTCATTATTCTTGCCTGACATATTTTTTACCTCCATTTCTTCGAGGTGAACGTAGTTCGCCTTTTTATAGCCGAAAATGGCGCCACTTCCGGCACCATTCCCCGCTCCTGTTATTCTTTTGCCTCTGCGTCCTTCCGATTGACAATAATATCATCCACCAGACCATAGGCCTTTGCTTCCTCTGCACTCATAAAGTTATCTCTTTCCGTATCCTGTGCAATCTTTTCCACTGTCTGTCCCGTATTGGCAGCCAGGATTTCATTTAACTTCTGTTTGGTTTTCAGAATATTCTCCGCCACAATCTGAATCTCTGTGGCCTGTCCCTTGGCGCCGCCGGAAGGCTGATGAATCATAACCTCCGCATTTGGCAGGGCAAACCGCTTGCCCTTGGCGCCGCTGGAGAGCAGAAAGGCTCCCATACTGGCCGCCAGACCAATGCAGATGGTAGATACGTCGCATTTCACATAATTCATGGTATCATAAATCGCCATGCCCGCCGTCACAGAACCGCCGGGACTGTTGATATATAATTGAATATCCTTATTCGGGTCCTCGGATTCCAGGAAAATCAACTGGGCCACCACCAGACTTGCGGTCTGGTCGTTTACTTCATCTCCCAGAAAAATAATTCTCTCTTTTAATAATCTCGAATAAATGTCATAAGAGCGCTCGCCGCCACGGCTGGTCTGCTCAATGACATAAGGTACTAATGGCATTGCTTCCTCCAATCTGCGCAGGCAGAAAACCTCCCTGTCCACGCTTACACATATATATTATTTGTCTTCTTCCGCTTTTTCTTCCTTCTTTGGAGCGGTTTCCACAGACTGTTTTACCAGGAAATCCACAGCCTTCTGTACTGCCACATCCATCGACAACTGCTCTTTCTCCGTCTCCCCTATCATCTCTTTTACCTTATCCACTTCCATCTGATACATGGAAGCCATATTCTCAATCTCTTTCTCAATATCCTTGGCAGTGGCCTTAATCTTTTCTTCCTTCACTACGGCCTCCAGGGTCAGGCGGGTCTTAATCCGTTTTTCTGCCTCCGGCTTCATCTGCGCCATCAGCGCATCCGGTGTCATACCAGTCATCTGCATATACTGCTCCAGAGCAATCCCCTGCTGCTGAATCCGTCCGGCAAACTCCTGAACCATCTGCTGAACCTGCTCATCCACCATTGGCTCCGGAATATCCACTGTGATATTCTCCACTACTTTTTCTACTACTCCCGCTTCTTTTTCCCGCTTGGCCTCTTCCTTGCGTCTCTCGGTCAGAGTTTTCTTGACACTGGCTTTGTACTCCTTCAGAGTCTCAAATTCGGATACCTCGCTGGCAAACTCATCATCTAACTTCGGCAGTTCCTTTTTCTTAATCTCCTTTACCTTTACCTTAAACAGCGCCGGTTTACCCTTGAGGGAAGCCTCGTGGTACTCCTCCGGGAAGGTAACATTGACCTCGACCTCGTCTCCGGTCTTTTTGCCAATCAGCTGGTCTTCAAAGGTGTCAATAAAGGAATGGCTTCCGATTACCAGAGAGTAATCCTCACCCTTGCCGCCCTGGAATGGCTCGCCATCCACAAAGCCCTCAAAGTCAATCACTGCGGTATCGTCCTTTTTAATGCCACGGTTATCCACGGTAATCATACGGCTGTTCTGCTCCCGTACCCGGTCAATCTCGGCGTTGACATCTGCCGCCATAACCTTGACTTCCTTCTTCTCAATTTCAATGCCTTTATACTCTCCCAGCGTAACTTCCGGTTTTACGGCAACGGTGGCAGTAAAAACAAATTCTTTGCCCTTCTCAATCTCCACCACATCAATTTCCGGCCGGGATACGATGTCCAGACCGCACTCTTTGGCTGCCTCCTCGTAGGCGTCCGGAATCGCAAAGTTGGCCGCATCCTCATAAAACACCTCCGGACCGTATAATTTTTCCACCATCTTACGTGGTGCTTTGCCCCGGCGGAAGCCCTGCAGACTGATGCTCTTTTTATTTTTATTCCAGGATTTCTCCATAGCTGTTTCAAAATCCTCAGCACTTACGGTAATCGTCAGTTTTGCCATGCTCTTTTCCAGATTCTCTACTGTGTAACTCATTATTATCCTCTCTTTCTGCCTCATTGGCACTTAAATATTGAACAAAGCTATGCTCGTTGTTTATTTATCAATAAATCCGATAGTTTCCACTCAATGCCAGCAAGGCAAATAAGTACAAACAGTTATCGTAGTATCTTCTCTCTCCCGTGCGCAGCGGGGTGTTCCAGAACCGCTCCACACACTCCCTGGCATACGGGCCATCCGCTGCTAAGGACGCCTGGGCATTGGTAGCAATAATCGCCACCGGATGCAGTGCCGGTTCATCAATGACACGGCCATCCACCTCATAAATCTTAAATTCCTCGTCCTTGTGGCTCTCACAGAAAAATTTCTGTACTTTATTGTTGTTCTCCACATTCCATTCATCTGCCGCAAACCACTCATAATCCAGGCCGATGTTGGCGACGACGCGGTAGGAATCGCTGTAGTACCAGTCATGGCGTCCGCCAAATATGTTCTGCTCCTGTTCGTATGGCCTGCCGTCATAGTAAGCATACTCTGCTGCCAGTCCCGTCTCCGGGTGGCAGGCTTTTTTCAAATATTCCCGGCTGGCCTTGGCCGCCTTCTTCCAGAACGGCCTGTCTTCCTCATTGGCCCACAGGGCAAACAACTCATAAAAGTGTGCACAGTGATAGGACGGGTCGCTGAACTTCCGGCTTGGGATAAAGCGAATCAGATAATTCTCCGGCTCCATAATCGGGTCGCCAGGCTCCTTCTCGCCGTTGTGGATACAGGCGCTCAAAATGTTCCTGGCCTCCTGCGAATAATTGAAAATCCCCTCGCCATCTCCCCAGCGGTGGGAGGCAAAGAACAGTGCCATGGCAAAAAATTCCTCACCGTCCGGCGCCGGGCCATAGTCGTTCTTCGTTCCGTCAGTTTTACACGACCAGGCAAAATATCCTTTATTGTAGCCTTCCTCCATATACATATAGGTTCTGGCCCACTTCCATACCCGGTCAAATTCCTCTTTCATGTCCATCTGTACGCACATCATCATGGCGTAGGACATTCCCTCCGTCCGGACATCCAGATTACCGGTATCTTCAAAATACCCCATATCATCGCCGGCCTCAAAGTAAAATCGCTCTCCCTCCGGGCCGTAGAATACAGTATGAAACGCATCCTTTAACTTTTTGTCAATTTCCTCCTGGGAATGTCCCAGTTCGGCAAACACATTACGATACTGATTTGTGTAAAATGCACCTTTCATAATTTCCTCCATTTTTTCTTATCCTGCTATTCCTTCACGTGTCCCCCTGCCTGCAAAGCCTGCACAATATGGTCCACATTTTTTTGGCACAATTCATCGGTCTCCGCTTCCACCATAACACGAATCAGCGGTTCTGTTCCGCTCTCCCGCAGAAGCAGCCGTCCGGCGTCTCCCAAAGCTTCGGTAACTTCCGCCTCTGCCTTCTGCACGCCGGCATCCTCCCTGGCTGCCAGTTTATCCTTTACCTTTACATTGACTAACAGCTGGGGATAAATAATCAAATCCTTTGTCAGGGCAGACAGCGATTTCCCGGAGGAAAGCCATGCCTCCATAATCATAAGTGAGGTTAAAATTCCATCTCCCGTCACAGCATGCTCACCAAAAATAATGTGGCCGGACTGCTCACCGCCGATGGAATACCCATGCTCCAGCATGTTTTCACAGACATATTTATCGCCTACCGCCGTTTTTTCATAGCGGATACCCAGCTTGTCAAAGGCTTTATACAATCCCATATTGGACATCACCGTAGTAACTACCGTATCGTCCTTTAACTTTCCCTGCTCCTTTAAGTATTTCCCGCAAAGGTACAGGATATGGTCGCCATCCACCACCTTGCCGTCATCGTCCACCGCCAGGCAGCGGTCCGCATCACCGTCATAGGCAAAGCCAATATCCGCTCCGGTATCGTATACCAGTTCCTGCAGGGATTCAATGTGGGTAGAGCCACACTCCCGATTGATGTTGGTGCCATTGGGCGTATCGTTGCGCGCAATAACCTGCGCCCCCAGGGATTCAAAAATATCCTTCCCGAGGCCCCACAAGTGGGCGCGGTAACTACCGTTCCTCCTGATGCGTTTTGT
>JAFLTB010000067.1 GCA_022510605.1 Lachnospiraceae bacterium | reverse complement strand
CCTGCCAGCGTTCAGGGGAGGAATGTATTATGGGAAACAACAAAGGAACTGAGAACAGAAAAGACACTAAAGACAGATTGGATGCAGGATTCATAGAAGAAGGTTTCCGGAAAGATATACCAGCAGCAAAAAGTGAGTATATTGTATGATTTCGATGAAGAAAAGTATATGAGGATGATGCGGGAAGAATACAGAGAGGAAGGGCTTAAGGAAGGCAGGGAAGAAGGACTTAGGGAAGGATTTGAGGAAGGCAGAGAAGAGGAAAGGAAGCAGCTTGCCTACCGCATGTTCGATAGAAACAGAACACTGGAAGAGATTAGTGACCTGACTGGACAGTCAATGGAATATGTCTATCAACTACGTAAAGAATATACACAGATGGCACATGAAAATATAAGATATAAAACTGAAAAGAAGAAAGAATAAAAATATTCGTATCCTTAAAGAAGACTGAGGTTTTCTCGAGCCAGTAACTCCCCCCAATCCCCATGCCCGGGCATAATCAGTGTATCCTTTGGCAGGGACATAAGATAAGGTTTTGTAATAGCATTATAATCCTTTTTGCTGCCAGAGGGGAGTCTTGTGATAGTATCATGGCCATTCACCAGACTGTCACCGGTGAATACAATGCGGGAGGGAAGTGCCTCGATATCCGTAGTCAATTCGATACATTGGCTGCAATCCGAGTGGCCGGGTGTTGGCAGGATATGGACTTTGAAGTCCCCGAACACAAAGGTAAACGGTGTCTGGACAATCCGGTCTGCCTCGCACCGGTAATGGAAATCCATAATTTCTGCTGCCTGCTTTTGCTCTTCTTCCGTTTTATCCATGACAAGGGCATAGGAAAAGGCAGCTAAATTCTTGTCAGGATGGGTAATCTTCTGTGCGCATACAGGAGAACTGATAAGCGTACAGGGTAACTGGGTACGCAGCCAGTTTACTCCGGAGATGTGGTCATAATGGGAGTGCGTCAATAGTATGGTTGCCTTTGTATATTGCTTAAAAAGAGGGATTGCTTCATCACTTTCCAAGGGGTCGATGATAAGCAGTTCCTCTGTTTTTTCCGGTTGTGAGATCAGGTACATGCGGGAATCCAGAACCGGCATGGCGAAACTATGGATATGCAGGGTATGCTGTTGAAAATGTTTCACAATGATTCACCTCGTATCATGTCGTTCCCTTATATTTTACATGGATATGGTGGCAGTGTCAATTCCTTGACTTTTGTAGTCCTCTCGGGTAAACTAGCAGTATATAGTACAGTGGAGGAGCAGCGATATGACAAAGCAGGCGATTCATATTATCATGTATCATTATGTCCGTGATCTTGCCGTCAGTGCTTATCCCACAATAAAGGGGTTAGATAGGGCCCTGTTTATCCGGCAGGTCGAATATCTGTTGAAACATTACAGGCCGCTGCGGATGGAGGAACTGCTGAAGGCATACAGAGAAGAGGATTTTTCTGCTCTTCCGGAGAACAGTTTCCTGCTGACCTTTGATGATGGTTATATCGACCATTATGAAGTGGTCTGGCCAATATTGAGAAAATACGGTATTCAGGGCTCCTTTTTTCCCAATGGGATGGCCCTTGGAGAGAATAAACTATTGACGGTAAACCGCATTCATTTTATTCTGGCGGCGGCTGAGATGCGTGGCAGGGAGGCGATGGAGGAATTGGTGCAGGATTGCTTTCGGTGCATGGAGCGTTATCGCAGCCAGGGAGCGGCGATTCCGGCCAATGAGACTCTTTACCGGGAGCTGGCAGTGGCCAATCGCTGGGATTCGGGGGAAGTTATCTTTATCAAAAGAGTTTTGCAGAATGCGCTGCCGGAGGATATACGGACAGAGATTGCCAGAGAATTGTTTCAGAAATGGGTGGGTCAGGAGGAAGCAGCTTTTGCCAAGGGACTGTACCTTGACACTTCCCAGATGAAAGAAATGAAAGAGGATGGCATGTTCTTCGGATTGCACGGCTATGATCATTATTGGCTGAGCAAGCTGGAGCCATCGGTGATGGAAAAGGATATTGACAGGGCATTGGATTTTATGAAGGATGTGATAGAGCCTGATTCCTGGGTTATGAATTATCCTTATGGGGATTATAGTGAGACAGTGATTGAGTACATAAAGACCAGAGGCTGTAAGCTGGGGGTTTCCGTGGAGGCCAGGGCAGTGAATCCGGGAGAAGATAACCGCTTTGCATTGCCGCGCTGGGATTGTAATGATGTATTTCCCAAGGGGGAAAATGTATAATGGCATCTCATGACATGATAAAAAGGCAGTGTGGGTTCATTACACGAAAAGAAGGAGTGCTTTTTTATGATAGAAGGAAAAAAGGTTCTGGCCCTGATACCGGCACGAGGAGGGAGCAAGGGCATTAAGGGAAAAAATGTGATTGATTTATGTGGGAAACCATTGATTGCCTATTCGATTGAAGCGGCAAGAGCCAGTGCTTACGTTGACCGTGTTCTTGTGACGACGGACTCGGAGGAGATACAGAAGGTAAGCAGGAAGTATGGGGCATATGCACCGTTCCTGCGGCCGGCAGAGTTGGCGGGGGATAGGGCAAAAACCATTGACGCCGTACTGCATGGAATTGATTGGCTGAAAGACAATGGGGAAGAGTATGATATTTTACTGCTGTTGCAGCCGACACAGCCCTTGCGTCGGGTGGAGGATATTGATAGAGCTCTGGAAACATTTATGGCTATTGGCGGGTGCGGATTGGTGTCGGTACGCTCCGTGGAAGAGCATCCGATTCTCATGCGCACGATAGAGGATGGAAGATTACAGAATATGTTATCGGTTGGAAGTACCATAAGACGGCAGGATATGCCGGAGTATTTTCTTGTGGATGGAAGTATTTATATCAATATGATAGCAGAACTTCATGAGAAAACGAGTTTTAATGATAATCCGCTTCCCTTTCTTATGGCAAGGGAAAATAGTGTGGATATTGATGAACCGGCAGATTTGGAAATGGCAAAATGGTATTTGCAGAGGCGGAAAAAGTAAAAATCAAAAGTAACAGATAGTTTGATTCTCAATCTAAGGAGGAACGTTATAAATGCAGAACAAAAGAAATTCATTTAGGGGTTCTATAGGCTTTGTCCTGGCGGCAGCGGGAAGCGCGGTGGGACTGGGTAATATATGGAGGTTTCCTTATCTTGCGGCCAAGGATGGCGGCGGCATGTTTCTGGTTGTTTATATTGTACTGGCTCTGACCTTTGGCTTTACTCTGCTGATTACAGAGGTGGCCATTGGGCGTAAAACGAAGCAGAGCCCCCTGACCGCTTACGGCAGACTGCACAGCAAATGGAAGGGCCTGGGCGTTGTCGCCAGTGTGATTCCTGTGCTGATTCTGCCTTATTATTGTGTCATTGGAGGCTGGGTGGTGAAATATTTCCTGCTGTATGTTACGGGGAATGGCGGGGCTGCGGCGGGGGAAAGCTATTTTTCTTCCTTTATATCCGGGGATGTGGAGCCGATGGCAATGATGTTTATTTTTCTGGCGCTGGTAATATTTGTAGTGGCGAGAGGCGTCAATAAGGGAATTGAATCCTTTTCCAAGGTTCTCATGCCGATTTTGATTTTACTGGTGGTTGCCATTGCTGTTTTTTCCCTTACAATCAGCCATACAGAGGACGGTGTTACCCGGACGGGACTGCAGGGATTTGGCGTCTATGTAATTCCGGATTTCAGTGGTATGACAGTGGGGCGTTTTTTCTCGATTCTGATGGACGCCACAGGACAGTTGTTTTTCAGCCTCAGTGTAGCCATGGGAATTATGATTACCTATGGCTCTTATATGCCGGACGATGCCAACATCCGGACTTCCATTAATCAAATTGAGATTTTTGATACGGTGATTGCCTTTCTGGCAGGTGCCATGATTATTCCGGCGGTGTATGTATTTTCCGGAGCAGAGGGCATGAGTACCTCTGGCCCGGAGTTGATGTTTGTATCACTGCCCAATGTCTTTTCCTCTATGGGAGTGGCCGGGAATTTTGTGGGAGCGCTGTTTTTTGCCATGGTGCTGTTCGCCGCTCTGACGAGCGCTATATCGGTTATGGAGGCGGTGGTGTCCTGTCTGATGGACCGTTTTAGCCTTTCCCGGCCCAGGACGGTTCTGATAGAGGCGGCCATTACTCTCGTAATCGGCCTGGTGGTATGCCTGGGCTACAACCATCTCTATTTTGAACTGCCACTGCCAAACGACACCACAGCCCAGATACTGGATATTTTAGACTATGCCAGCAATAATATTCTGATGCCATTGGTGGCAATCGGCACCTGCGTTCTTATCGGATGGATACTGAAACCGAAAACCGTTATTGATGAAGTGGAAAAGACCGGAGTGGTGATGGCACGAAAGAGACTGTATATCATTATGGTGAAATTTGTGGCGCCGGCGATGTTAGTAGTGCTGTTTTTGAAGTCGGCAGGGGTGTTTTAGGGGGACTGCTTCGTCTGAAAAGTGATGGAGAAGGAAGGGAGACCTAATATGCTCACAGAAAAAAATACAAGGAAATCAGACAAAGGCATTTTTTTTGATATTGGCCACACATTATGTTATCCGGTCAGCAATGATTGGCGTTTGACAAAAAAGTTTTATGATTCCATTGATATGAATATTTTTCATACGCTGGGAAAAGAGCGAATTGTTCATGCCATCAGCGAGAGTCTCCGCTTTTTGAACGAACACCATCGGCTGTGGACAGTGGAGGAAGAATATGAGCAAAATATAGATGCTTATAAAATACTGGCAGACTGCCTGCCGGAGTTACATCTGCCGGATGAAAGAATAAGGGATATTGCCTATGACAGAACATACAATATGGATAACTATTGTTTTTACGATGGACTGAAAGAGTTGTTTCAAAGGCTTTCCCCTAAGTACAAAATAGGAATTATTTCAGATACATGGCCGTCGGCAGACAATGTGCTGCGCCAGGCAGGCATATATGAATATATAGATACATTTACATACAGCTGCAATCTGGGAGTGTGTAAACCGAATCCGGCTATGTTTTCCGATGCTGTTGAAAAGATGGGGATTGCTCCGGAGAATACCATATTTGTGGATGACTCTGAAAAGAATCTGGAGGCGGCAGCGGCACTGGGAATGAACCCGGTCATGATTCTTACCCGGAGCGATAAAAGCCAAAATGGATATCCCGTTATTCACAGGATTTCAGAAATGGAAACAGCCATAGACTATTATTTCGGGTGAAGATGCGGCAACTTATAAAAAGAAAAGAGGGGAACAATGCAGGATATAACTACCTTTCGTTTTCGGGCACAGCTATTTGTGCGAAATGCAAAAATATGGATAAGGAGAGCCAGAAATCAGGAAATTTCTCTGGCAGATAACCAGCTGGAATGGCTGATTGGAGAACTGGAGACCGTATTGTCCCATTCGGAGACCGGTGTGGCAGCTCCGATGGTTTTGGAAAATTTTAACCTGTTTATGGAGGCATATCAGAACCGGGATTACATACTGGCGGCGGATTATATGGAATCCGGAGTTTTGGCCCCTCTGCAGGATGTGGTGACAGAGGTGGTTTCCGCCCTGCCGGAGCCGGAATCCGACGGGGAGTACCGGGTGGAATATACGGCGTCCGGCATGACTACAGTGGCGAAACAGATTCATGGAAAATGGTTTTATCTTCACTCCAACAACTGTCCGGCAGAGGATGCGATGGCACTGGCCAATACCTGGCAGGAAAACGGAGTCAGCCGCTACATTGTGGCGGGCTTGGGATTTGGGTATCAGGCCGTGTATCTCAGTGAGAATCCTCTGGTTCAGGTGGAGGTATACGAAGAGGATGAGAGGATGGTTGCCCTGGCGAAAGCCTGGAGTGATATGCCAGTGACGCTGAGGGAACGGAAGAACCTGCGGATTATCCATGACCCGGGGTATCGAAAATTTGCGGAGGCGGCACAGGAGGCAGAAAGGCATCCGGAGGAGAAAATCTGCCTGTACTATCCTTCCCTGCAGACGATTCGGGAGGATTCCCTGCGGGATAGAATGAACCGGTTATTTATGCAGATAGATAATGCCAAAAGATGGGCGGGAAATCTTCTGTTGAATTTCAGGTATAATACCAGCAGGATATCCCATGAGATAGGGGAACTGAAAGAGAAATTTCAGGGGAAAACGGTGTATCTCATTGCGGGAGGCCCTTCGCTGGATGGCAATATCCATACGTTGGTGTCCCACAGAAAGGCAGTTTTAGAGGGGAAGGAACAGGGGGCGGATGAGCTGGTGCTGACGGTGGGGACATCCCTGAAGCGGTGCATAGCGGAAGGGGTAAGCCCGGACTATGCGATTATTACCGATCCAAAAGAGAGCGTGTATAGTCAGATACAGGGAATTGAGGACAGCTCTGTGCCAATGATTCTTTTGAGTACGGCCTTTGCCTGGATTGCCAGAGATTATCAGGGAAAGAAGTATCTGGCCTGTCAGACAGGGTATGAGCTGGCGGAAAAGATGGCAGAAGAACATGGATGGCAGACCGTGGCCTCTGGCAGCTCTGTAACCACCACGGCCCTGGACATCTGTATCCGTCTGGGAGCGGCCAGAGTTGTGTTTTTGGGTCTGGATTTAGCCTTTACCGGCGGCCGGAGCCATCAGGGAGTAAAGGAAGCTGACAGCAACGCTGTTTCCGAACTGATGGTGCCGGATATTTATGGCAATCCGGTTGCCACTTCCAAAAATCTGAATTTGTACCGGGAATGGCTCGAGAGACGGATTGCCCGGGCCAAGAAGGAAGGCAGTCTGACCGAGTTTATAGATGCTTCGGAGGGCGGCGCCAGAGTAGAGGGAACTCAGATTGTGAAATTATCAGATATAATAAAGTGAGAGGGTCTGTTTTATGGGTAAGATAAGATCACTGATGGGCTCCATGATGAAGGTAGGGATTCTCGGGTTCGGTGGTGGGAATGCGCTGATTCCTGTGATTGAGCAGGAAGTGGTTACAGAGAAAAAAATGATTACTAGGCAGGACTATGACAAGGATATTATTGCGGCGACGCTGACGCCGGGAGCTCTGCCAATCGAACTGGCTTCCGGAGTGGGGCTTCAGGCCTGTGGTCTCCGGGGGATGGTACTTGGCGGTATTATGATGGCGCTGGCGGGATTTGCCTGTAGTGTGTCCGCTTCCTGCGGCGTGTTTCATTTTATCTACCATATTTACGAATGGCTGGAGAGAATTGAGGTCTTTGTGAAGGTGAAAAAATCCATCCGTGTCATTGTGTCAGGGCTTTTGCTGACTGTTATGGCAGGGTTAATCAAGTCCAGTATGACGACCAACAGCAATCCGGAACTGCCATGGTTTACCGTGCTGTCTATGGGGATTTGTAACATGATGGGAGTTTAGTTCAAAAATGCGGACAGATATTGCTTTCGGACTTGCAATATCTGTCCTTTTTGGTGTATAATAATGACAATTATATGATGTGATTCAAATGAGTTATAGTCAGTTCCATGGAGGGGAAACCAATATGAAAGAAAAAATGATGAGAGCATTGGGAAAACTGGGAAAGAAGTGTCGGCCACTGGCCTATCCGGTTCTTGTTATTATGGTATTTTTTGTGAGTGTATACCATACCTGCCGGAAAGTGCTTCTGAATATGGGGCGCCAAAGGCTCCGCACACGGATTCTCAGCGGTGCACTGGCGGCGGCTCTGGTGCTGACACTGGTTGTCTGGCCATCCATGGCGGAGGAGCAGTCTGGTGAACCGGTGATGGAGGTTGTGGACGAGACAGAGGAGCCGGAGTCCTCTCTGGAAGAGACAGAGGAGCCGGAGGAAGCAGAGGAAGCAGAGGAAGCAGAGTCTTCTGCGGAGAGCGAGGAGCCGGCAGACAGTGCAGAAGCAGAGGAAACGGCTGAGCCAAAGGAGACGGAAGAACTGGCTGGCGATACAGACAAATCCGAAGAAGTAATGTCTCCTTCGGAGGCAGGAGAAAGTGGCGATGCCGGGCAGGGAAAACCGGCAGCCGGCACAGAGACGGACAGCAGTAAGCGGGCTGTGAAGGCAGCAGAGCCAAAGGCTGCCAGAGCGATTCAGGCACCCCAGATTATAGAGCAGCCACATGCAGAGACTTCCGGATACACTTATGGACAATTGCCGGGGCCAATTGAATTGAAGATTCAGGCAAAAACGGCAGAGGACGGAGATAAGATATCCTATCAGTGGTATCTGAAGAAGAATGGAAGCGAAACGGCCATTAGTGGAGAAGCGGGAACCAAAAACCGCTATACCATAGCGAAGGATATCGATGCCGGGACATATACATATTATTGTAAGGTGACAAGTACCGATATAGAGGATGCAGAGAACACGGCTTCAACGGATTCCGATGAAGTGACAATTGAAATTTTCAAAGCACAGCCGAAGTTCGCAGATTTTCGCTATCAATTCCCTACGCAGTCGGGGTATACCCAGACGATTCCATCCCTGCTGTATTATACAGGGAAGGTACAGCCCGTTTCGGTTCGTGCTGCGGACGGCGTGAGAGGAATGGGAAATGCGGCATTTCGTTTTTATAATACAAAGGAAGACCCAGATAGTGCCACGGACTTGAAAAATACGGGTGACTATAAGTTAAAACTTTATGTGGAGGAAGGAACGAATTACGAGGCGGCGACGCTGGAGGTTACGGAGAGAGTCCTTATTGAACGGATTAACACGCCACCCAAAGCATACTCCATTCTTGGCACCAGGGGAAATGCCAATAATGAGAAGGGCGGCTACTGGTATATTTCCCAGGTTACTATTTATCCGGGAAGTTCGACTCTGGAGATTGGGCTGACAGAGGAGGACTTTTCTGACAAGATAGAGATTGATACCGAGGGTGAAAATGTTCAGCCGGAGTATGTTTATTTGAGGTATAAGGGCACCGGATATATTACGAATCCAGTTCCTATTACGGATAAGGATAAGATTCATATTGATACGGTAAAGCCGGAGGGAGAGATTTCCTTTGATAAGACAGGAAACACCAGTGTCAAAGTGCCGGATTGTGTCTTTTTTAACAGTGAGGTAACAGTCAATATTACGGGAAGGGATGATAATGGCAGCGGCGTACGGGATATATATTATTATCAGTCGAATAAGCAGATATCAGATTCGTCTCTGCCAAATGTGCCGTGGGTAAAGGGAGAAACTTTTAAATTGGATAAGGATGGCCGGTTCATTGTCTATGCAAGGATACGTGATAAGGCAGGGCATTCGACCTACATAAGCAAGACGGTTGTTATAGATCGTAAGGAACCGGTAATTACCTGTGACGGCGATGTGCCAAAAGAGTCCTATATTGCAGATAAAAAGCACTTTACCGCTACGGATGACAATCTGAAGGAGGTACGTATTTATAATGGCTCCAATGCGGACGGAGCCGTACAGAATACCTATGAGGCAGAGGGGAATACGGCAGAATTTAACCTGAAACTTCCAGGTTCAGAGTCAGCCGAGGCTACTTATACCATTGTGGCAGAAGATTTGGCTGGAAATAAAAAACAGACTACAGTAAAATTGGTGAATCCGAATACGGAGGTTGTGGTAACCGATCTGGAGTTTACCAATGGAGGAGTGAAGGCTGTCTATGGCTATCCTGCTATAGGGGCTGAGGTAATTAAGTGCTCTCCGAAAGAAGAATCGCCAGTACCAATCGAGATTTACAGTATTGAAATAGAAGAAGGACAGGATTATTTTGAAATTGTGTCCAACAACTCCAAGAATGGTTTTACTGTTCGGCCAAAGAGAGGGCTGCATGTTGGAAAATATGACGGTATTATCCGGATTAACTACAATAAGGAATTTGGTTCTACTACGACCTGTAAGTGTTCCTTTGAAGTAGAGGCGGCTACTTTGACGGCCAGGTATACAGGTAGTACAGTATATTACCACACAATTCCGGATTTTTCAGGGACGATTCAGGTCACCGGTTTTGTAAATGGCGATACGGTAGAAAAATTGCTTAAAGAGGGGACCTATACAGCTCCGGTTATCTCTTATGTAGAGAGTGGAGGTGCACCGAAACGGGCCCTTGAAGACGAGGAGAGTCTGCAGCCCCAGGGCGGAAGCGCCAGCGATTATACGTTCCAATACGTGTCGGGTAAGATGACGGTGGTGCGCAGGGCTTTGCCAAATTATCAGATTTTGGGGACAAAAGGAAAGAATGGCTGGTATACCTCGGATATAGCCCTGTTACCGGAAGCGGGTTATCAAATCAGTGAGACAGACACAGGCAGCAGTTTTGGGGATACAGGATTGTCCGTCACGGAGGAGACGGCAGAGGAAATCAAGTCCTTCTATCTTATGGATACCGTTACGGGAGAAATCTCGACACAGATGACAGAAACCTTTAAACTTGACAAGACGGGGCCTGTCTTTGCGGGGGGCGAAGGAATCAACATTTCCACAGATTTATGGAATTCCTTTATGAACAGCGTTACCTTTGGCATGTATTTCAACGATACCAAAGCGGTGAGCATCAGTGGAAGCGACGATATCAGTGGTGTGGATTCCATTCAGTACCATATATCGGCCAACTCCCTGGCTGAGGCGACAGTGAAAACGCTGCCGGAAAATGTATGGACGAATTACAGTTCCAGTTTCACTCTGTCACCTTCCGAAGTGAAGGATGTGGTGATTTATGCCAGAATTACCAATGGTGCGGGACTGAAAACCTACATATCTTCTAACGGGATGGTGTTTGACGACAAAGCGCCGGATATTGTGGAAGTGGTAGATGGCAAGGAATATATTACAGAACAGAAAGTAATTGAAGTGTATGACCGGAATCTGAGAGAGGTTACCCTGTATGAAGGACAGGAGACCTTTGGACAGGGAACCACACAGGCCACCAGCGGCTCATCGGTGGTACTGACCATAGACTGCCCGGCTTCCGGCTCAAAAGATTATACCATTCTGGCACTGGATGCTGCCGGCAATATGACGGAAAAGACCTTTACCATTACCCATCCAATTTATGATATTGAGGCAGATGTACTGGAGATTGATACGACGCCTTACGGATATACCATAGACCCGGCGGCCCGTGTTACCTGGGTAAATACGAAGGCCTCCAATGCTCCGGCTGTTGTCCGGGAAGTGGAGATAAGTGATAAAAAGCATTTTTCCGTAAAGGAAAATCAAGGAGCCTTTTTCATAGTGGCAAAGCAGGGGCTTCCAGTGGGAGAGTACGAAACAGAGGTTACTCTTAGCTATGGTGATGGACAGACGGCAGAAACTACCTGTTATTTTACGGTGGAAAAAGCAGTGCTGACCGTCCGGTATACCGGACAGGAAGTGTACTATCATACAACACCGGACTTTGATGACACTGTGACGGTTACCGGGTTTGTGAATGGTGAGACAGCCCAGACGGCGGAGGGCTATGAGGCACCGCACATTTCGTTCTATGGAGAGGCCACAAAAACCACTGTGCTGACACCTTCCGGCGGCAAGGCAGACAATTATACCTTTGCCTATAACAGCGGAGTCCTGACCGTGCGCCGAAGAACGGCAGAACGTGGAAAGAATGGACAGTATACCATCCGGGGTACCCTGTCGGATACGGGATGGTACACCTCGGATATTACCATAGAGCCAAACAGTGGTTTTGGTATTGTCTTCGACGAGGAAATGGATTCGATAGAGCAGATTGTCCTGAAGAAGGATACCGATGCCGGAGAGCAGAGATTTTATATAGTAAATGAGAAAACCAGCGAGATATATGAAGAAACCGTCTTTGATTACAGGAAGGATAGTGTGGAACCGGTTATTCGCGGTATTACGGACGGAGGAGAATATAAGGCCAACAGCCAAAAGGTAACAGTGGAGGATGATTATCTTTCCAATATAACGGTCAACGGTGTGGCTCAGGAGGTTAGTCAAGGCCAATCCACCTTTGCTTTATCAGCGGACCAGACCAATACAGTATATGTTCTCATGGCCACTGACCGGGCTGGAAATACCAGCACTGCTTCTGTAGTGATGCAGCAGCCGGATTCGATTCCGGGTGATGAGGAAGAAGAAGAGGATGGCATTGAGTCCCCGGGTGGCACCTCTGAGCCGGGAACGGTGAAGAAAAAAGTGCGGGTAATAGCAGGGGCGCCGGCTACGGTTTTGACTACCTCGACAGATAAACTGGCTTCTTCCGTGCTCACAGACGGAGAACAAAAGGCTGTGAACAAGGGAAGTAACGCCAATATAGAACTGCGCATCCGCAATATTGATAACAGTGTAAGTCAGAAGGATAAGGAGAAGATTATTGCGAACCTGGGAAGTTACGTCGCCGGGGAATATCTGGATATTACGCTTTGGAAAACCGTGGGAAGCAGTGAGGCGAAAAAGGTACACAATACGGAGAAGCCAATTTCCATAACGGTGACAATACCTGCACAATTACGGAATACGGATTCTTCCCGTGAGAGAAGTTATGCTATTTTCCGAGTTCATAATGGTGCCGTGACGGTACTGCAGGATCAGGATTCTGTGGAGAATACCGTGACCTTTGCCACCGATAAGTTCTCCACCTATGTACTGGCTTACCGGGATACCCGGAAAGGAAGCGGTTCTGGTACTGGGCAGAGTCACAGTACCATAGGAGGTGCTGGTCCGGAGACGGGGGACAATGCACCAATTCTTCCGGTAACCGTGGTCTTTGTTCTGTCACTGGTGGGTATTGCCACTGTGATGACTGTGGGGAAGAAACGGAATTAAATAGACAGTATGCTCATACCAGATAAATAAAAGAATATCCGCAGGAAGTGGTTTTCAAAACTACTTCCTGCGGTTTTTGTATTGACTTTGTAAAGTAAACATGATAGGCTAAGGGTAATATATGTAGAAACAGGGAAACGGAGGTAACAGCATGAAACGAGTGAGAACGGCTTTAGGGGACAGAGTGCTTCCTTCTTACACCAGAGGCGAGGAAATTTTTAATATGGTATCCCACATTGTGGGGGGTGCTTTTGCTATAGCGGCGCTGGTGCTCTGTGTGGTTTTTGGGGCTTTATACAGCGATGCCTGGGGAGTGGTGGGCGCTGCCATTTACGGTGGCACCATGGTGGTGCTGTATACCATGTCAAGTATCTATCACGGTCTGAAGCCGGAAATGGCAAAAAAAGTATTCCAGGTTATCGATCATTGTACCATATATTTTCTGATTGCCGGAACCTATACACCGGTAACACTGGCGGCTTTGCGCCCACTGTATCCGGTGCAGGCCTTTGTGATTTTTGGCATTGTCTGGGCCTGTTGTTTTACAGCGGCCACTTTAACGGCCATTGATTTGAAAAAATACCAGCTGTTGTCCATGATTTGCTATCTGGCCATGGGCTGGTGCATTATTTTCTTTATTAAGCCCACAATACAATGCCTGGGGGTTGGAGGAACCGTTTTTCTCTTTACTGGAGGCATCGCCTATACGGTGGGGGCGATTCTCTATGCCATAGGAAAGAAAAAGAAATATGTCCACTCGGTATTTCATCTTTTTGTTCTGGCGGGAAGTATTTTGCACTTTTTTATGATTTTATTTTATGTGCTGATGTGAGGGAGAAATACAAGGACGGCTGTGGGGAAAAAGAGCCCTTTGCAATGATGGACAGTTGTCTCCACTTATGCTATGATATAATAATAAGCGGACCGAGCATGCTTGCATGTGAGGGCGCAATAGGAATTAAATTTGTGTCGGAGCTTTGCGTAAGCGCCCCGGAATTGGAGGAATTATGATAGTAGAACCAAAGGTAAAAGGATTTATCTGTACGACAGCTCATCCGGAGGGATGTCGGGAAAGTGTCAGAAGACAGATTGCGTATTGTAAGGAAAAGGGAATGGCTGAGGGGCCGAAAAAGGTACTGGTAATCGGTGCTTCCACCGGTTATGGACTGGCCAGCCGGATTGCGGTAACCTACGGCTATGGGGCTGATACCATCGGTGTTGCCTTTGAAAAGGAGGCGAAAGGAAAGAGAACGGCCACAGCAGGCTGGTACAATACAAAGGCCTTTGAGCAGTTTGCCGCGGAGGATGGATATTATGCCCGCTCCTTCAATGGAGATGGATTTTCCAAAGAGATGAAGGAACAGGTGATTGAGGCCATAAAAAGCGATTGGGGACAGGTGGAAATGGTGGTCTATAGTATGGCGGCGCCCCGCCGGACGCTGGCAGACGGAACCACAGTGTCCAGTGTGCTGAAAACCGTGGGACAGGAATTTACCAATAAAACCATTGACCTGCGTACCAATGAGATTACGGAGGTTACCGTCCCTGTGGCAAATGAGGAAGAGATTGCCAATACCGTCAAGGTTATGGGCGGCGAGGACTGGGAGGACTGGATTCGGGCGCTGGCAGAGGCCGGTGTGCTGGCGGATAACGCTGTGACCCTTGCCTACTCCTATATCGGGCCGGTGGTGACTCATGCGATATACAAGGATGGCAGTATTGGACAAGCCAAGAAACATCTGTATGACACTGCTGTGAAACTGACGAAGGAGTTTGCCGGCATTGGCCTGCAGGCACATATTTCGGTAAACAAGGCACTGGTGACCCAGAGCAGTGCGGCAATTCCAATCGTTCCTCTTTACATATCGCTTGTGTATAAGGTGATGAAGGAGGAGGGCCTGCATGAGGGATGTATTGAACAGATGTACCGCCTGTTTACAGATAAATTATTAAATAAGGAAATGGACAGCGAGGGACGCCTCCGGCTGGATGACTGGGAATTGCAGGATAATGTTCAGGAGAAAATTGCCGGGGTATGGGATAAGGTAACCACGGAGAATATCCAGGAGTACGGGGATATTGACGGATATTGGGAGGATTTTTACCAGATGTTTGGTTTCCACTACGACAATGTGGATTATGAGGCAGATGTGGAAATTTGAAACTGTATGGTTTTTTGTACACTAGCATCATTGTGCTAGTGTTAAAAGGACAGAATTTCATAAAATGGGGAGGTTGTCATGCGTTTTTTGCACACAGCGGATTTACATATCGGCAAGCGGCTGTTTGAGACCAGCCTGGCAGAAGACCAAAGAGAAATTCTTCGACAGATAGCAGAGATTGCGAAAGAAGAACAGTGCGATGCGGTGCTGATTGCCGGGGATATTTATGACAAACCAACTCCTTCTGCAGAGGCAATGAGTATCTTTGATACCTTTGTCTCTGCGCTTGTATTGGGGGGAGTGTCGGTTTACGCCATCAGCGGAAATCACGATTCCGGGGAGCGGGTCAGCTATCTTTCTGGTCTGATTGAGGAAAAAGGTGTGGTGATTCAGGGAAAATATGAGGGGGAGCTTTGTCGCCGGACGCTGCGGGATGAGTACGGGGAATTGGATTTGTACCTGCTTCCCTTTCTGAAGCCCCTGACAGTGGGGGGATTTTTCCCGGAAGCAGAGATTCGCACCTATGAGGAGGCCCTGCAGACAGTGCTGCAGGAGGTGGACAGGGATGATGGAAGGAGAAAGGTACTGGTGAGCCACCAGTTTGTAACCGGGGCAGACACCTGTGATTCCGAGGAATTTGCCATTGGAGGTCTGGACTGTATTTCCGAAAAGGTTTTTGAGGGGTTTGATTATGTGGCTCTGGGGCATATCCATGGCCCCCAGAAGATTCAGCGGGACACCCTGCGCTACAGCGGCACTCCTCTGAAGTATTCCTTTTCTGAGGCAAATCACAGGAAATCCGTTACCATTGTGGATGTAAAAGAGGCAGGAGAGGTTTCCTGCCGGCAGATTTCCTTGAAACCTCACCATGATATGAGGGTGGTAAAGGGGCTGGTAGCGGATTTGATGGAACAGCCCTACACCGAAGACTATGTCCAGATTATTGTCACGGATGAGGAAGTGGCACCGGATACGAGACTCCGCCTGGCTCCGGGTTTTCCTAATATGCTGAAATTCAGTGTGGAAAATTCCCGGACAGCGCTGGAATGGGAAGCCTCGGGAGACCGGGGAGAGATGGAGGAAAAAAGTCCTTTGGAAATGATGGAGGATTTTTACCGCAGCCAGAATAATGGAGTATCCATGACAGAGGAAAAGAGGGAACTGCTGGTGAAAGTATTGGAATCGATGGAGGGGGAAGGATGAAACCATTATATTTGACAATGAGCGGCTTTGGCCCCTACGGAGGAGAGGAAACAATTGATTTTACTGACGATCCGGAAAATGGAATCTTTCGGGGAAGTGGTATCTTCCTTGTGACGGGAGATACCGGCGCCGGA
>JAFLTB010000066.1 GCA_022510605.1 Lachnospiraceae bacterium | reverse complement strand
TATAATAAAAAATATATCTTCTACATTGATAAGGATGACAAAGTACATCGAATCATACAGTTATCCATAGCGGGAGCCGTTCCTGAGTGGGAAATTGCTGCCATTCCTGAGTCAAAAAGGGTTTATCGAAATTGCTTGGAATTAATTGAAAAACAGATAGAGTTGACGGATGACAGCGGGAAGTGATATAATCAAATGATTGAAAAAACAAAAAGGACGGTTTAGAGAATGAGACAGTTTGTGAACAATTTCCGCAAATACACGTATTTGCTGGGACAGCTTGTCAAGAAAAACATAAAGCTCCGCTATCGTCGTTCCTATCTTGGCATGCTGTGGACGATGATAGAACCACTGCTTACCATGATTGTGCTGACCATTGTGTTCGGCAATCTGCTTGGCAGGGATAAAACCGATGCCGCTTTTCAGGGAGTGCCATTTCCACTCTATGTACTGACGGGGCGGCTGCTGTATTCGTTCTTCTCATCAGCCACTAACAATGCAATGAAATCCATTCGGAGCAACAGCGCTATGATAAAGAAGGTGTATGTGCCAAAATACATCTATCCTTTTTCGGGAATTTTGGCAAATTTTCTGATTTTTTTGATTTCGCTGGTGGTACTGTTTGGGGTTATGATATTTTTCCTGGCTACAGGCGGTTATAAAGCGCCGATGAATGGCTATATGCTGCTCTCTGTGATTCCTCTTTTAAACCTGTTTATCCTGGCCATGGGAATAGGTTTGATTCTCGCTACCCTGTGTGTCTTTTTCCGGGATGTGGAATATCTTTGGAGCGTAATGCTGATGCTAATTATGTACTGTAGTGCCATTTTCTATTTTGTGGACAGTATGGGAGCGGGGACGCAGAAACTGATAAAACTGAACCCGCTGTTTGGGGTTATCAATAATTTTCGCCGGGCCTTTTTTGGACAGCCCTTTGATATGCCGCTGATGGCATATACCATGGCCTTTGCCGGAGTTTCCCTGGCGGTTGGATTAGTTATGTTCTATCGGAAGCAGGATACCTTTATCCTGAATATTTAAGAAACCATAGAGAGACTGTCATTGGCGGTCTTATGTTTGACAAAAAGCAGGCGCTTTCATACAGCGCAGAAATGAGGTATACCATGGCAAAACGTCCTCTGGCGATGAAGGTGGATCATGTAAGCATGAAATTCAACCTGAGTTCGGAAAAAGTGGATAACATAAAAGAATACGTCATAAAAATGTTGAAGAAGGAGTTAATGTTTCAGGAGTTCTGGGCTCTGCGGGACATTAATTTTGAAGTGAGAAGAGGAGACCGTCTGGGGATTATGGGCTTAAACGGTGCCGGAAAAAGTACCCTGTTAAAAATTGTCTCCGGCGTGTTAAAGGCCACAGAGGGAAATGTAAGAACCTATGGCAGGATTGCTCCGCTGCTGGAGCTGGGGGCCGGCTTTGACAGGCAGTATACGGGAAGTGAAAACATTTTTCTTTATGGTGCCATGCTGGGGTACAGTAAAGAGTTTTTGCAGGAGAAGTACAATGAAATTGTAAAATTTTCCGAACTGGGAAGTTTTATTAATGTGCCGGTAAAAAATTACTCATCCGGTATGAGGGCAAGGCTGGGATTCTCAGTGGCCACGGTGGTGGAGCCGGATATTCTGATTCTGGATGAGGTGCTGAGCGTGGGGGACGCCAGATTCCGGCGGAAATGTGAAAAGAGAATCCAGAGCATGTTTGACAAGGGAGTGACAGTGCTTTTTGTGTCCCACTCCACCAGTCAGTTGCTCCAGATATGCAACAAGGGAATTTTGCTGGAGCACGGCCGGCTGATTGCCCAGGGTACAGCAGAGGATGTCGTTAGTTTTTATGAGGCGAAAATGCTGGAAGAAGATGAGAAAGCATAATAAGTAAGTAACATTAAGGAGGAAAAGGGAATGAAAAAGGTAATTACCTATGGTACATTTGATTTGCTGCATGTGGGACATATCAATCTGCTCCGCCGGGCAAAGGCGCTGGGGGATTATCTCATTGTAGTGGTTTCCTCGGATGAATTTAATGCCGGGAAGGGAAAAAAGGCATACCATTCCTTTGAGGACAGAAAGCAGATTCTGGAGGCCATCAAGTATGTGGATGAGGTGCTTCCGGAGTACACATGGGAACAGAAGGTAGACGATGTGGTAAACAACAACGTGGATGTTTTTGTCATGGGAAATGACTGGGAGGGGAAATTTGATTTTCTGAAAGAATACTGTGAGGTAGTATATCTGCCGAGGACAGAAGGGATTTCCACCACCAAGATTAAAAGTGACCTGAACATGAAAAACTAGGAATTGGATATGATAAAAAAACTTGGATATTATTTGTTTGCTGCCTTTTTCCTGATATTCCGGGCCTTTCCGTTACAGAAACGAAAGGTGTTTCTGGTGGCAACACACGATGACAGTGAAGAGGGAAATATTGGAATTGCCGTAGAGTCTTTCCGAAAAAAGATGCCGGAATTACAATTTCGTTATCTGACAAAAAAAGATGGAATCCGGCGTCCCTTTTCTTTTTTCTTTGTCCGGGCATATCATATGGCAACGGCGGGAATCATATTATTAGATAATATTTTTATGCCCATGGCCTATACGCCTGTATCAAAAAAAGCGAAGGTAGTGCAGCTTTGGCACGGAACCGGAACCATTAAAAAATTTGCCCTGGATTCTGACACGGGAGAGGTGGCGAGACTGGCGGAAAAGGCAAATCAGAGGATTACTCATCTGATTGTTAATTCTGAGCAGACCAAGAAGCAGTATGCAGGGGCCTTTGGTGTATCGGAGGAGAAAATCTATATATTGGGGCTTCCACGGACCGATTTGATTCTGGACGAACATCGTATGGAAGAAAAAAAGCAGGAATTTTTCCGTCAATATCCGGAACTTCAAGGAAAAAGGTGTATTCTGTACGCTCCAACCTTTCGGGATGATGAGGTGGAGGCTCCCCAATTGGGACTGGATTTGGAGCGTTTTATTTCGGCTATGGGGGAGACAGAGGTGTTGTTGCTGCGTCTTCACCCTCATGTTTCAGGGAATTTTTCTGATAAGATGCGGGAAAGATATAATGGACGGGTCTGCAATATGTCAGATTATCCCGGCGTCACCACGCTGTTAGCGGTATCGGACTGCCTGATTACGGATTATTCGTCCATTGTTTTTGAATATTGTCTGTTTGACCGGCCCATGGTATTTTATGCCTATGATTTAGAGGTATTTGACAGACAGGGCCGGGGTTTTTATGAGGATTATGAAGATTTTGTGCCGGGACCAGTAGTGAAAAGTCAGGAAGAACTGGAAAAGTTATGGCGTGGCGGCGGGCTTTCTAAAGAACCAGCAGCAGCTTTCCGGGAAAAAGTGTATGAATACCGGGACAGAGGCGCGACAGAGCGACTTTGGGAATTGATTTTTAGTAAATAATGGTATATAATTATCAAAGTGTATCAATAGGAATAAGTACTGCAAAGAAATAATGGAGGTAGGATGTGAAAGTATTATTACAAAGGAAGTTGAGTTTAGTAGTTTTGATTGTACAGCTGCTGGTATCGGTGGCGCTGTGCTGGGTTGCTTTTTATGTGGAATTTATACCGGTGAAATATGTGGTGGCGGTAATTGCCGTTTGTGCCGTTTTGCTTTTATATCAGTTTCTCAGCCAGATGACAAAGTCCAGTTATATTATTGGGCGGGTTCTATGCGTATTTTTCTGTCTCTTTTTCCTGGGAGGCGGCTATTATATGTATGATACCTATGCCGCGGTGGGGGAAATTGGCGGTGCTGAGACGAAGATTGATATAATTTCCTTTTATGTGTTAAAAGATGACAAAGCCCAGAGTATCAAGGATGCCAGAGATTACACCTTTGGGATTCTTCAGGTACAGGACCGAGAGAATACGGATACAGCCATGGCAGAGGCCAGGACAGAGGCCGGACAGGAGTTGAAGGTGGAGGAGTACACCGATACGGCTACGCTGGTGGATGCGCTTTATGCAAAAGAAGTTCAGGTGGCAGTATTTAATCAGGCATTCTTAGATTCTGTGAAAGAGCAGTACAGCACTTTCGAGCAGGACACAAGGGAACTGGTCAAGCATGAGATTAAGACAATGATGGAGCAGGAGGACTTTAATACCGATGTCACCACCAAACCATTTAATGTCTATATCAGTGGTGTGGATGTCTATGGTGATATTTCCACGACCAGCCGCAGTGATGTGAATATTATAGCTACGGTGAATCCGGTAACCAAGAAAATTCTTCTTACCACCACACCGAGAGATTACTACGTGCCGCTATATGGGAAGAATGGGCGTTCTGTCTCGGGAGGTATGAGGGATAAACTGACTCATGCCGGTATATACGGAGTAGACTGTTCGGTTAACACGCTGGAGAAACTGTATGACATTGATATCGATTATTATGTGAGAGTAAACTTTACCAGTCTGAGAAAGATTGTAGATTTATTAGGCGGCGTAGAAGTATACTCGGATTACGATTTTATTTCCGACTGGGGTCCGAATGGAGCAGGAACCCATTACAAATTCAAGAAGGGTTACAATAAAGTAAACGGGAAAAAGGCGCTGGCCTTTACCAGAGAGCGCCATCATTTCGGAAATGGCGATTACCAGCGTGGACGCAATCACCAGCACATGATTGAGGCGTTGTTAAATAAAGTTATGTCGCCATCGGTGCTGAAGGATTTTTCCGGACTGTTAAAGGAGTCCAAAAAGATGTTCCAGACCAGTATGTCCACCAAAAAGATTATTTCTCTTTGCAGGATGCAGTTAAACGATATGGCGCAGTGGAAGATTTCCTATGCCAATGCCGAGGGAACTGGTTCCAAACAGTACACTTACTCCATGCCGTCCACTTCCCTGTATGTGTGTATACCAGATATGGATTCGGTACAGAAAATTTCCCGCCGAATCAAAAAGGTTATGGCTGAGACCGAGGAGGATGTGGAAAAAGACTCCTCAGATTCGTCGGAGGATTCAGAAGAAACCGGGGAGGCCACAGCCACTCCGGCCGCACAGACGGAAGAATAAAAACAGAGGATAAAAAACAGCGACCGCTTCTGGCGGTCGTTTGTTACAGATAGTGAGATTGCTTTGGATGGAAGATAGTGGGAATACGCTTCGAAGGGAGGACTCAATGGGAGAAAAACTATCTCTGCAGGGGAGGCAGATACAGCCGCATACAGTGGCTTTCTCGCCCCCTGATATTACCGAGAAGGAGATTCAGGCGGTGGCAGATGCCCTGCGCTCTGGCTGGATTACCACCGGGCCAAGGACCAAGGAGTTTGAAAAGGAGATTGCCGATTATTGCCACACTCAAAAGGCTGTGTGCCTGAATTCTTCCACAGCCTGCATGGAAATGACCCTGCGTCTTTTTGGTATTGGCCCAGGGGATGAGGTGATTACCACAGCCTATACCTATACGGCCACAGCCAGCGCTGTCTGCCATACCGGGGCGTCGTTAGTGTTGGTGGATGTGGCGCCAGACAGTTATGAAATGGATTATGAGGCAGTAAGAAAGGCCATTACTCCTCGGACAAAGGCCATTGTGCCGGTGGATATTGCCGGGGTAATGTGTGACTATAAAAAAATATTGTCCATTGTGGAAGAAGCCAGAGCGTTTTTCGAGCCGGGGGATAACCGGTTCCAGAAAGCGCTGGGAAGAATTCTTGTCATGGCGGACTCCGCTCATGGCTTTGGGGCAGAGCGGGAGGGAAAACGCAGTGGAGAATGGGCAGATTTTACCGCTTTTTCCTTTCATGCAGTAAAAAACCTCACCACAGCAGAGGGAGGAGCCGTTACCTGGCAGGAACTTCCTGACGTGGATTCCGAGGAGATTTATAAAGAATATATGCTGTTGTCTCTGCATGGGCAGTCCAAAGATGCCCTGGCAAAGACAAAACCTGGAGCCTGGGAGTATGACATTCTGTTTCCCGCCTACAAGTGCAATATGACGGATATTATGGCGGCGATAGGACTGGTACAGTTGCAACGCTATCCGGCACTGTTGGCACGCAGGCAGAAGATAATCCGCCAATATGAGGCGGGGCTGGCGGCCATAAATGAAAAAGGGGCAAAATACCAGCTGTCCTGCCTTTCCCACTACCGTGAGGCTCTTCAATCCAGCGGACACCTCTTTCTGATGCGGCTGGAAGGAGCTTCTGCGGCGGACAGGGAAGAAGTTATCGAAGGACTGGCGGCCCGGGGCGTGGCTTCCAATGTCCATTACAAACCCCTGCCGCTTTTGACTGCTTATAAAAATCTGGGATTTGATATAGCTGATTATCCGAATGCTTTCCGGATGTATGAAAATGAGGTATCCCTGCCATTACATACCAGATTGACTGAGGATGAGGTTCAGTACGTCATGGAGAGTCTCTGTGAGGTGCTAAGTTGAAAAATCACGCTGACGCTTCGGAATGGAGGATATATGAGAACATGGGAAAAACTGCCGGAATCAATGCGGACGGAAGAGGTTAGACTTTATTATGAGTATCTGGCAAAGCACCGGGGCGGGCTTTTTGTAAAGCGGGTATCTGACGTGTTTTTATCCTGTCTGCTTTTGATTTTGCTTTCTCCGTTTCTGGTACTCATTGGAATTTTAGTGGGAGTCACTTCCCGGGGAGGAGTTTTTTTCTGCCAGGAGCGGGTCACCACCTATGGGAGGCATTTTAAAATCATTAAGTTTCGTACCATGGTGGCAGATGCGGAGCAGAAGGGAAGCCAGGTCACTACGGAAGGTGACAGCCGTGTCACCGGTGTGGGAAAAATACTGAGGCGGGTGCGTCTGGATGAGCTGCCCCAGTTAATCAATATTATCAAAGGCGATATGTCCCTGGTGGGGACGCGGCCGGAGGTGCCGCGCTATGTGGCACAGTACACCCCGGAGATGATGGCAACTCTGCTGCTGCCGGCTGGTGTGACGTCGAAGGCCAGCATTGCGTATAAGGATGAGGACCGTCTGCTGGCGGCAGGCTCCGATGTGGACAAAATTTACGTGGAGCAGGTACTGCCGGAGAAGATGCGGTATAACCTTCAATATCTGATGGAGTTTTCTCCGGGAAAGGATTTACAGTTGATGGTGCAGACGGTACTGGCAGTATGGAGGTAACACTTGATTGGGAGATTACAGGATTTATTCATCAGCCTGCTGAGTCCATGGATTCCCCTGGTGGGAAGGCTCAGTGATAAAACAAAATATCGGATTATTACCCTGTGCTTCATGGCGGATCTGGTTTTGTTCTGCATTGTGCGGTACGTGTTACATAAGGAAAGTTACTTTTACAATACGGTATTTGGTATTTTTCTTATGCTGTCCATTGCCATTTTGTCCCTGGACCGCTCGCTGGTGCGGATTCACTGGAGGCGCTCCCTGTGGATTGCCTGGTTTGGCATGTGCGCCGCCTTTACGGTATCCGATCTTCTGGTGCCCAAAAAGGTGTGCGGTCTTGGACTGATTCTGGCCTTTGTATTTACCGGGGTGTTTTTTGTATGGCAGAACCATACCAGAAAGGATTTACTCTGGAAGTGCTTTAAGGATGCCATTAAATATTCTTTCTGGTTAATGGCTGTGGTGTCCTTTTTGCTACGTCCCCTGTATCCGGGAGGACGCTATGCCGGGATTTTTACCAATCCCAATACCTTTGCCTTATATCTGTATATTATATTTGCCGTTTATCTGTCGGACCTGGACTGGATAGTGGAGACGGGCAGACACTGGAAGCGGTGCTTCTCCACCTATATAAGCCTGGCGCTGATTTGTTTTTATCTGCTGCTGTCCCAGGCCCGCACCTCCATGCTGACCATTGGCGTGATTCTGGTTATGTGGCTTTGTTTCCGGATTTATTTTGGAAAAAAGAACCATGCCTGGCACTCTTTTTTGCAGAATCTGTGTCTGGTGGTGGTAATCAGTGCCCTGTTATATCCGGTATTTCTCGCCGGACTGACCCATCTTCCCAATCTGGTGGGACATCCTATTACCTTTCCGGGGGAAAGCCTGTACCTGGCAGACGGCGGCAAGATTGAGGACCTGGGGGAGCTGGTGGTGGCTGAATCTGAAGGGGTGGAGACCACGGAGGTAAGTCCTGCGGAAGGTGAGGATTCCCAGATGGCGCCGGACAATGCGGTGGAACGGTTCTGGTATGTACTGGAGCATACCAGAGGGCTTAACGCCATAACCAGCGGGCGCATTGACATTTATAAAGGGTATGGGGACCGGCTGAATTACAAGGGACATAAAAATGTCTCCCTGGTAATCAACGGGAAAACCAAAAACCATGCCCATAACAACTGGCTGCAGTTTGGATATACCTTTGGTATATTCGGTATGTTTTTTTACGGAATTATCACGGTGCTGGCCGTGGGATTTTCCCTGAAATTTTATATTACCCAGCGGAGAAAGAATGCCAGTTATGCCTTTTTGATTCCCGCCATCTGTGTGGGATTTATGGTGGCGACCATGGCAGAGTGCCTGTTTTTGCCCTTTGAGGTATTTCCGGCTTTTGCCTTCTGGTTCTGCTTTGGGGATTTATTTGTCAAGAAAGTACCAAAAAATAAATTTTTACAGGAATTGGAGGAGAGAGAACATGGAAGCAGCGTTGAATAGCGGGCGGAGAAACCGGACAGGAGGGAAAAAAATCTGGCTGGCGACGGGCCTCATCGCCCTGGTAGGATTGTTTGTTTTGTTTGTCATGTCTCCCATGAGATTAGACGATTTGACCTGGGGAAGCGAGATTGGGCTCCAGAGGCTGAAGAACGGGTTTGCCGGATACAATGGAAGATATGCCAGCAATCTTATTGTCCTGGGATTACTCCGGCTCCCGGCAGTTTTGCGGGCGCTGGTTCAACTGGCAGTCATGGCCGGCCTGGTTTTCTCTTTGCGTAAAATCCTGGGAGGCCACAGCATAGCCTGCGGCATTGTGATTATGCTGTCTCTGCTCCTGCCTTTGGAAATATTTACCCAGACAGTGACCTGGGTGTCGGGATTTTCCAACTATATGTTCCCTGCCCTGACGGTTTTCTTTATTCTGGCTATGGAACTGGATATTGTGGAGCGGGGAGTGAATCCGGCTCCCGGCTGGCAGGCACTTTTCTATGTGACGGTTTTTCTGGGACAGATGATGTTAGAGACCGCTACCATTTATGTCTGCGCCCTGTCGTTTGCCTTGTCCGTATTGTACGCATTCCGCTATAAAAAGGTGTCTCTGGCGCTGGGAATTGCTTTTCTGCTCGCAGTGGCGGGAGGGGTGATTATGTTCTCCAATGGTGCTTATTCGGCGGCTGTGGCAGGGGATGCTTCTACAACATACAAAGAGATTGCAGTGTCAAAGGATTTTGCCTCCATGATAGGAGACTACTGGAACATCTTTGTCACCAATATTGTACCAAGATGGATGGGAGAAAATTCGGTTATCAATCTTTTATTAACGGTACTTCTTGTCCTGTTATGGAATCGGAGGGGACAGGGGAGAAAAATCTGCCCGGTGATGCAGGGAATCGGGGTGGCATTTCTGGCTCTATTTTTCTATGATGTCATCGATGCTCAGTGGGAGCAGATGTTTACCATAGGCAATACCATCTGGGCAGTGGGTACGATTGCCTTTGCCATATACCTGATTGCCACCATTTGTCTGACCGTGCCGGGAAGAGAAAAATGTCCCCTGCTTGTGGTGGCTTTTTCCCAGCCGATTCTGATAGGGCCTTTGCTTGTGGCGAACCCCATCAGTGCCAGATGTTTTTTTCATCCATGGTTGTTCTGGGTTCTGCTCATCGGGCTTCTGATACGCTGTCTGTGTGAGACGACAGAGGAGAGGGCTCCCGTGGTAGAAGGACTTGCCAACAATATTGGCGGGATAACCTGTGGATTTGTGCTTGTTATGCTCCTTGTCATCATAGGAGGACAGTCCCGCTCCTGGCAGGTGGAAGCCATGAGGCGCCAGGAGATTGCCCGGTGTCTGGAGACAGGAGGTAAGTCCATCGAACTACCAGAAGTGCCGTGGTCTGCAGAGTATTGCTATGGGGCCAATCTTTTTAACGATAACGAATACTGGATTACCAACTATAAGCGCTACTTTGGCATCCCGGATGATGTGAAGGTGACCTTTGTCAGTTACCTGGGATGGATGAAGGAAAAACAGAAAACCACATCATAGTTTTGACAATCTTCTATTTTACTATTGCATTCAGGAAGCGTTAGGACTAAAATGGACAATGTGGAATATTAAGATAAAAGAAAGAAGGCAGGATCATGAGGCGTAAAATAGTCACAGTATTGATGCTTGTCATGATGGCAGGCTGCATAGTGATGACAAAGGGAGAGACTCAGGCGGCAAAAACCGCTAAGACGGCGAAAGAAAGCCAGACAGAAAAGACGCAAAAGGACAAGGACAAGAAAAAGACAGCCATTGCCTTTTCAAATGCGCCGAAAAAAAAGCTGGCTCTCTATACCGGGGACAAGCTAAAATTAAAACCCGATAGGGACAAAGTGGAGAAGGGCAGTAAATTTACGTATGTCAGTCTGGATGAAAAAATTGTTACGGTCAGCAAAAAGGGTGTAGTTCTGGCCAAAAAAGAAGGAAAAGCCAAAATCCGGGTGGGACTTAAAAAGACCAAAAAGAGTACTCTTCTCCGTGTATCGGTGAAAAAGACAATACCGGTGAAGAAAATAGAGGTGACTACCACCGATAACTGTGTCTTTGTAGGACAGGAAAAGAAACTGTCTCTGAAAATCACACCGGCCAAATATACTCATGGCGTTACCTTCGAGAGTTTACAGCCGGACATTGCTTCTGTAGATGATAAGGGCGTAGTAAAGGGACTGAAGGAGGGAACCGCCACCATTCTGATAAAGGCGGAGAACAGCAAGGCGGCCCGGAAGAAGAAAATTAAGGTCAGTGAGAACCGGCTTACCAAAATCAGTTTATCCAAAAAGAAGATGGTGGTGGGAACCGGCGCTTCGGAAATGCTGACAGTGACGGGGAAGCCGGACTATGTCACAGAGAGAAAAATATTGTGGTCCTCCTCGGATTCTTCCGTGGCTTCGGTGAATATTTATGGCAGAGTGTACGGTCACAAGACGGGAACGGCCATCATTACCGCCACAGTGGCGCAGAACCCTTCTGTAAAAGCGGAATGCAAGATCACGGTCAGCCGGGATAAGGCACAGCTGACGAAGGCTATGTTAGACGAGCTGGATTTGCGGGGCATCAACAATCTGATGATTGTAGCTCATCCGGATGATGACACCATCTGGGGCGGCGGCCATCTGGCAGCAGAGCAGTATCTGGTTGTCTGCCTTACCAACAAAAGTCATGATCTGCGGAATAAGGAATTTAATGCGGCCATGGACATCAGTGGAAGCAAGCGGATTATATTGGACCATCCGGACTGGGAGGATATGTCGAAAAACATAAAGAATAATTGGGAGTATGAACAGTTAAGTATTCAGCGGGATATTGCCACGGTGATAGGGTATAAGAAATGGGATACGATTGTAACCCACAATCCGGATGGTGAATACGGACATATTCATCACCGGCGTACCAGCAGTTATGTCAAAGGCATATATGAAGAAAATACAGGTGTGGCACATCGTTTCATGTATTTTGGCAAATACTATGATAAAAATGCATTGCCGGCAGTAGAGGCAGGCCTGAGCAAATTAAAGCCGGAGATATGGGCGATTAAGGAGCGGATGTTAGAGCAGTATAAGCGGGAGGAGTATACCTGTTTTACCTGGCTGTATCATATGCAGCAGTATGAAAACTGGGTATACTGGGACGATTGGAAATAGTTTATCCCGATAGTCAAAAACTTGACTTTTCCCTGTTAGTAAGATAAGATAGGATTAGTTACCTGTGATTATGAGGAGGGAATACCAAATTGAAGAAAATATCCGTAGTCGTTTCGGTATATAATGAAGAACTGGCATTGGAAAAATTTTATGAAGAGACGGTTCCTATTTTGGAGAACTGCCAGTGGGAATATGAACTGATTTTTGTAAATGATGGAAGCGTGGACGGCAGTCTGGAACTGCTGCGGGAGTTTGCGGAAGGAAATAACCGGGTGAGAGTGGTGAACTTTTCAAGGAACTTTGGACATGAGGCGGCCATGATAGCCGGCCTGGACCACTCCACAGGAGACGGTGCGGTCTGCCTGGACGCAGATTTGCAGCATCCACCGGCCTATATTCCGGAGATTATATCCCGTCTGGAAGAGGGCTATCAGGTCATCAATATGGTTCGGACGAAAAATGACGATGCCGGCCTGATTAAAAAAATCACCTCTGGCGCTTTTTATAAGGTACTCAACTGGATGTCTCCGGTGAAATTTGAAAATAATGCCTCTGACTTTTTTGCTTTGGACAAAAGAGTTGTGGAGGTTATGAAAAGGGAATACCGGGAGAGAATCCGATTTTTGAGAGGATTTATCCAGAATGTGGGATTTCGCCGGACTACCATTGAATATGAGGCACAGAAGCGTGTGGCGGGAGAGAGTAAATACAGCATTCGGAAGCTGCTGAAATTCTCCATCCATACCCTCTTTAGTTTTTCGGACATGCCTTTAAAACTGGGAGTATATTGTGGCTGTATCACAGCTTTGTTTGGTTTTATTCTGATGGTTTATACCATTATTAATAAAATCTGTTTTGATGTACCCAGTGGATATTCCACGATTATTGTATTTTTAAGTTTTATGTTTGCTGTGCTGATGATTCTGATAGGAGTCATTGGTGAGTACATTGCCATCCTGTTTTCGGAAATTAAGGAGAGGCCAATCTATCTCGTGGACGAAGTGATTGAACATAACGATAGAAAGACGGAGTGAAAAACTTATGGGAAAGCAGAAAAAAAAGAAAAGTTTACCAGAAATACTTGAGGCGGATGAAAGAAAAAAGCGAAGTGCCCTGCGCACCACCTTTAATAACAGTCTGATAAAACAGCGGGCAGCCGTTTTTGCGGAGTATTATAATACCTGTCAGATTGAGGAAAAGACCGTGCTGTATGAGGCCTTTTATGGACGGGGTGTTCTCTGCAATCCCAATGGGTTGTTCCAGGCTTTCCGCAAGAGAGCAGACTTTTCTGAATATACCCATATCTGGGTGATTGAGGACTTTGAGGCCAATGAGGCTATAATACAGGAATACCAGGAGTTTTCCAATGTGCGTTTTGTGGAGTTTTTAAGCGATGAGTATTTTTACTGTCTGGCTATCGCCAAATATCTCATTAATAACGTTATGTTTCCCGCTTATTTTGTTAAGAAGAAGGAGCAGGTATATATCAATACCTGGCATGGAATTCCTCTGAAAACTCTGGGATATGACCAGGTAAACGGCAATACGGCTACTGCCAACACCATCCGCAATTTTCTGAGTGCGGACTATCTGGTGTCGCCCTGTGCCTATCACACGGACATCTATAGAAATGCCTTTAAACTGGAGGGGCTTTACAATGGCAAAGTTATCGAAGAGGGCCAGCCCAGAAACGATTTAACCATTCACGCAGACCGGGAGGCGATTCTGGACAGAATGCGGCGTAATGGCGTACGGATTGAGGAGGGCAAGAAAATCATTCTGTATGCGCCTACCTGGAAAGGACAGAACTATTCCAAGCCTACGGTAAATCCAGAGGAATATTATGAATTTATCCGTTATATGGAATCCCGGATTAACACGGATAAATATCAGGTACTGGTAAAGCCCCATCAGGTGGTGTACCAGTATATGAAGGAGGAGACCGCAGACACAGGGCAGTTTGTGCCGGCGGTGTTAGACGCCAATGAGGTGCTGGCGGTGACGGACATTCTGATTTCCGACTATTCCAGTATTTATTTTGATTATATGGTGACAGACCGGCCGATTCTTTTCTATATCCCGGATGTGGATTCCTATAAGGACTACCGGGGCCTGTACCTGGGTCTGGAGGAACTGCCGGGGCCGGTAACCCAGAGTCTCACGGAACTGGGAGACTGGGTATGCGATATGGAACGGATATGGGAGGAAAACCAGGAGAAACACCGGATTCAGAAAGAAAAATTTGTTTATCTGGATGACGGGGAATCTTCCAATCGGATATTGGAGACCGTACTGGACGGCTCGGAAGAGCATCATGTGATACCTACCCTGTTAAATAAGAAAAAGCGGATGCTGTTCTATATTGGCACCACCCATGTCAACGGCATCACGGAGACCTTTGGCAGTCTGTTAAAGATGATTGATTATGATAAGTTTGACGTATCGGTGATTGCCTTAAATTCCAATAATATTTATGAAAAAGAAAAACTGGAGTCCCTGAATCCACAGGCCCGGGTGCTGATGAAGGCTGGCACCTATTCCATGACCATGGAAGAAAATCTGCAAAATGAGATGATTGTAGATTATGGACTTCGGAAGGAAACGGAAAAATATTACGATGAGGCCCTCTATGCAAAGGAGTTTCGCCGCAATGTAGGGAATGCTACCTTTGATTATGTTATTAACTATACAGGCTACAGCCCTTTTTATGCCCTTCAGTTCATGCAGGCGGAGGGAGCGAAGCGCTATATCTGGCAGCACAATGATTTACAGCAGGATATGGAAAAGGTGGTGAAGGGAAAGAAGGTCAATCAAAAGGTATTGGAATCCATCTTTACCCTGTATCCGTACTATGACAAGATTGTGGCCTGCAGTAAAAGCGTTATGGAGACCAACCGTAAAAATTTAAGTACGCCGGAAACCTATGATAAGTTTACCTACTGCAAAAATACCCTGAATTTTGACCGGGTTATTAACGGTATGGAGAATCCGGATATTATTGAATACGGTGGCAGACGATATTACCTGAAGAAAACCATTGATGAGGACGCCTATGAAGCGCCGGCAGTGGAGACACTGCCCCTGCCGGAACAGGGTACGGTAAATTTTGTCACCATCGGCCGTCTGTCGACGGAGAAGAATCACTTTAACCTGATTCGTGCCTTCTGCCGGTTCCACAAAGAGTTTCCAGAGTCTCATCTCTATATTATGGGAAATGGACTTCTGCTGGAAAAACTGCAGGAACTGGTGCTGCAAAAAAATGCCAAGGACTATGTAAAGATATTGGGAAATGTATCCAATCCCTTTGGACTGATGAAGGAGTGCGACTGTTTTATTCTGCCTTCCCGCTTTGAGGGACAGCCTATTGTGCTTTTGGAGGCCAGAACTGTGGGACTGCCGATTATTGTATCAGAGTTTTCCACAGTAAAGGACAGCCTGATTCCGGATGGACAGCTGCTAATCGGCCACTCGGAGGAAGATATTTACAAAAGCCTGCTGGCTTTTCAAAAGGGGGAGGTACCAGTAAAAAAATTCGATTCCATGCAGTACAATCAGGAAGCGTATGATGAATTTGAAGCATTGTTTTAGGAGGAGCCGTACATGAAAAATCTGTCAGGATATACCGATGACTATAATGAATATGTGGCACGGGAGAGCAAACTGTTGGCGAATATGTCCCCGGACAGGAAACGGGCTGTGGAGTATGCGGAAGAGTTAAAGAAGGACATTTTACCCCGCACCATTGTATTTTATACCAATAATGGCTATGGGCTGGGAGGAATTCCTAAAATTGTGTTGAATCAGGTAATCCATCATCCGGCCTTCCGTGGGTATAAATGCATTGTTTTTCTGAGAAATGGAGAGATGGTAAAGCAGATGAAGGCAGAGGGCTTCCGCTCCCGCCGGATTCGCTATGAGAAGCTGGGGCTTACGCTGGATATCAACTTTTACCACTGGCTTGCCAGGGCGGAATATCTGGTGGTTGACGGCGTTTTGCCATCGGATTACATTCCCAGAGAGGGACAGACCTATATTCAGGCATCTTTCCTGTATTCCGGGCTGGTACAGGGGTATCAGAGAGAGATGCGGTACACTATTCGCAGTCTGGATTATGTGAAAAATTTCCTTTCGGCGGACTATATCCTTTCTCCGTCGGATTTGTATACCCAGGAGATATTAGAAGACAGTTATTATTTGGGAAATGCTTATCAGGGACAGATATTGACCTGCCAGTCCCCGGTGATAGAGCGGCTGAACCAGATGACAGAGGAGCAGGCCCTGCTGGAAACCGGAATGAAGAAGTCCAGGGCGGGCAAACGGAGCGGCAAAGAAGTGCTGGTAATTGGCTCGGAGCAGAATAATGGCATTGATATTGCCCAGATTCTCCTGGAAATGTCTAAAAGACCAGAGTACAGTGATTATGAATTTTATTATAAGC
>JAFLTB010000065.1 GCA_022510605.1 Lachnospiraceae bacterium | reverse complement strand
ACGAATCAGCGAGAGCATTTGATGCGAAGCATCACCCGCTCGAGTCGATTCGTGGTTTTTGTTAATACTTCTATATATCGTCAATCTCCCACTGTATCGGCTCCACACCATGAGCCATGAGGAAATCATTGGTCTGGCTGAAGGGTTTGCTTCCAAAAAATCCCCGGTAAGCCGACAGCGGACTCGGATGGGGCGCTTTGAGAATCAGATGCTTCGGATTGTCTAACATTCTGGCTTTCTCCTGCGCCGGACGTCCCCACAAAAGAAATACGATGGGTCTGTCCTGCTTATTAACCTCCCGTATGGCCGCATCGGTAAACTCCTCCCACCCCACTCCCCGATGAGACATGGGCTTGTGGGCCTGCACCGTCAATACCGTGTTCAGCAAAAGCACGCCCTGCTCGGCCCAGGCAGTCAGATACCCATGATTGGGAATCCGGCAGCCCAGATCTTCATGAAGCTCCTGATAAATATTTACCAGAGAAGGGGGAATCTCCACCTGAGGCTTTACAGAAAAGCAAAGGCCGTGAGCCTGCCCCACATTGTGGTAAGGGTCCTGTCCGAGAATCACCACCTTCACCTTATCTAAGGGAGTCAGATGAAAGGCGGTGAAAATCTCCTCTGATGCAGGATATACCGCCGTTTTGCTGTACTGCTCCCGGATAAAGAAAAACAGTTTTTTATAATATTCCCTGGAAAATTCACCCCGCAGGGCCTTTTCCCACTCTCCTGTCAATCCAGCCATCTTCCCCTCCTTCCGAAGCCCAGTTCCTACATTCGGACACTGATGCCCCGTTCGCGAAGATATGTTTTTAACTCCATAATTTCCATTTCCTTAAAGTGGAACAGAGACGCCGCCAGCACAGCATCGGCTTTGCCCCGGGTGAGGGCGTCGTAAAAATGCTCTTTGGTTCCAGCACCACCAGAGGCAATTACCGGGATTTTTACATTTTCTGAAATGGTGCGGGTCAGTTCAATATCGTATCCATTCTTCGTGCCATCGCAGTCCATACTGGTGAGAAGAATCTCTCCGGCCCCCAGCCTTTCTGCTTCCATGGCCCACTCCACTGCATCCGTTTTCATATCCACACGTCCGCCATTTTTATAAATCGTCCAGCCGTCTCCCTCTGCACGGCGTTTGGCGTCAATGGCAACCACCACACACTGCCGGCCAAACTTCTCTGCCGCTTCCGATACCAGAGAGGGATTCAAAATAGCTGCCGAGTTTACTGCCACCTTATCGGCCCCTTCCCTGAGAATGGCCCGGAAATCTTCGATGGTTCGGATACCACCTCCCACTGTGAAGGGAATGAACACGGTCTCTGCTACCCGCCGTACCATGTTGGCCTTTATATTCCTGGCATCACTGGAGGCGGTAATGTCTAAAAACACCAGTTCATCCGCCCCCGCCGTACCATAGGCGGCACCTACCGAAACCGGGTCTCCCGCATCAATCAGATTGACAAAATTTACACCCTTTACCACCCGGCCGTTATTCACGTCCAGGCAGGGAATCACTCGTTTGGTAAACATAGGGCCCCTCCTTCAGGAAATTGAAACAAAGTTTTTCAAAATCTGCAAGCCCACTTCCCCGCTTTTCTCCGGGTGAAACTGGGTGGCAAATACATTTTCATGTTCTGCCGCAGCGTGTACCTCCACGATATAGTTCGTGGTTGCCGCCACATCCTCTTTTTTCTCTGCCTTCAAATAATAGGAATGCACAAAATAGACATAAGAATCTTTTGGAATCCCCTGAAACAGACGGGATTTTGGATTGAACTGTATGGAATTCCAGCCCATATGGGGTATTTTATAGCCTTCCTTCTCCGGAAACCGCACAATTTCCCCTGGCAAAAGTCCCAGACCCTCTACGTCATGTTCGGATTCATCGCTTCGATTAAAGAACAACTGAAGTCCCAGACAGATTCCCAACATCGGCGTCCCCTGCCTGGCAGTCTCCCGGAGTACCTCGGCAAGATGATACTGGTTCATTTTCCCCATCGCATCCTCAAATGCCCCTACTCCGGGAACAATAATTTTATCCGCTCTGCGGATTTTTTCTGTATCTCTGGTTACCAGCGGTTTTTCGCCAATATATTGCAGGGCCTTTTCTACACTTTTGATGTTTCCGGCATCATAATCCACAATGGCAATCATAGAAATCCTCCATTTCAGAGCATGGTCTGCTTATCTTTCATCCGCCCGCATTTTTTCCTCCCAGCGGGAAATAATTTCTTCCAGCTTGGCGGTATACTCCTCCTGGGTTTCCGTGCTGTTGATGCTTCTGGCCTGGCTCTCACTGACGCCAAATTCATCGTAAAGATTTTGTGCCACCTGGCTTTCCAGCGCATTGTACTGGCTCATGATTTCGTATTCATCCGCTTTCGATCGATTCGTATCATAACTACGGATTCCCTTCATCAGTGAATCCAGTGACTCCAAATACATTTGCATCTCATAATAATTGGTATAGGAGTTTAATTCCTTCTGCAGCTGCATACAAATACGCACTTTATCGGCCAGTTGAGCAGAACTCTCTGAAACTTCCACTCCAGCCAGTGCCTCGTATGCCTTCTGGTAGTCTCCTGCCTCAAACTGGCTCTCTGCCCCATTAATCGCACTGGAATAAGAGAAAGTCTGCGTTCCCAAAAGGGTAAGCAAAACAATCACTCCAAAAAATACCATCACAATAGTAGCCCCCACTGGATTGATTTTGCCCACAACCTCGTTGGCTTCCCGCTCCAGTTTCAGGCGCTTCTTTTCTTCCTTCTCTGCCGCTTTGGCTGTGGCACGCTCAGCTTTCTCAGCGGCTTTCCGATCCTTTTCTGCCTTGGCAAGTTCTGCCTTCTCCTGTTTTTTTGCTTCGTCCTGCTGTTTCTTTTCTTCTTTCAGCCGTGCCTTTTCTTCAGCACTGGCTTCTTCCAGTTCCCTTTCCTTGGCTTCTTCTTCTGCCGTCTGTTCCGTAATAATATTTCCAAAGATACGTTTCCAGAAACCTGGTTCTGTTCCTTTTTCCTTTTTTTGTTTTTTCTGTTTGGTTTTGGAAGCCTCAGCCTCCGCTTCCGACGGGTCAGCTACGGCGATGCTCTGTACTACATCCTCTTCTGGCGATTCCCCTTCTTCCCCCTCTTTTGTTCCAAATTCGTCCAGAGAAAAGAAATCCTCTTCTTCGTTATCGCCACTGTAATCCACTGCCGACAAGGCATCCTGAAATACATCCTCCACCGAGGTTCCTTCTGATTTTCCATCGGAGTCATCGGCAAAAATGGCTCCGCCTTCATCTTCACTGAAGAAAGAGGCTTCCGGTACCACCACCGATTTCTCCTCCGGCAGTTTTTCTTCTCCCTCGTCTTCCGTTAAAGCAGAAATATCTATCCCGGCTTCATCCTGATTCTCTTCTTCGTCTTCTATATCCTGCTGAGACAATAAATCCAACAGGTCATCAATATCGTCGCTAAGTTCCTCCTCCTGGAGTTCCGCGCCTCCATATTCTTCTTCCTGTGGTTCCTCCGGCTCATATTCTATCATCTGAGGTTCCTGTGGTTCATCCGGCTCATATTCCATCATCTGAGGTTCCTCCGGTTCCTCCGGCTCGGCCTCCATCATCTGAGGCTCCTCCGGCTCAGCCTCCATCATCTGAGGCTCCTCCGGTTCCTCCAGCTCAGCCTCCATCATCTGAGGCTCCTCCGGTTCCTCCGGCTCAGCCTCCACATCCGGAAGTTCTTCCGGCTCCAGCCCGGATACCATATTCTGTAATTCCTCCAACTCAGATTCTGTCATCGGAAGTTCGGCAGATTCTTCATCCTCTTCGGACATGACAGCTCTTTCAGACAATTTGTGGCCCTCTAGATTTCTATATTCGTCCATCCCCATGTCACGCATAAGTTCATCCAGATAAGATTCTCCGGTATCATGCCCCTCATTCTGGCAGTCCTCGCACAGTTCTTCTCCATCAGGAATTTCTTTTCCGCATTTCTTACAAATCGTCACCTGTCACACCTCTTTCCATTGTCTCCTGTCTCGAATATTCCCACGGCGAACTACCGCGGGAATATTTCCCATATCCTATTGTGTTAATTCAGCAGCAAATCCAACTGGCGCACCAGTTTGCCAATTTCCGGTTTGGACATCTGTGCATCTACACCTAAAGACTCTCCCTTTCGCCTCATCTCGTCATTGACAAGAGAGGAGAAAATAACAACCGGCAATCCATTGAACCGTGGGTCCGTTTTAATCCTTTTGGTCAAGTGGTGACCATCCATCTGCGGCATCTCAATATCGGTGATAACCAGAGCAATATCCTTTCCAACCACGCCGTCTTCGTCAACAATCTGCTCCAGCTTGTTCCAGGCTTCCATACCATTGGTCGTAGGAATCAAATTCGTATATCCCGCCTGTATCAGACACTTTTTCAGCATTTCCAACAAAAGTGGTGAATCCTCTGCCAGAAGAATCGGGCATTCGTGGCGGGAACGCTCTCCCATGGCCTCAATTTCTGAAAGTTTCAGTCCCGTCTCCGGATTCACCTCTGTCACAATTTTCTCAAAATCCAGTACAATAATAATTTTGTCCTCAATTTTTGTAATACCAGTGGCAATTCCGTTTCCACTTCGGTTGATGGTGGAGTCCGGTTTCACAATATCCTCCCAGGATACCCGGTGAATACCTAATACCTCATTCACGTGAAAGGCTGTGTACAGACGGTTAAAATTGGTAATAATGTACATGTCCTTTGAAGTATCCGTACTAGAGGGATTTCCCAGTGCCTTCGCAAGATCGATAACAGTAATAATCCGCTCTCTCGGCATGAAAATTCCCTCTATGAATTCATGAGAGTTTGGTACCGGAGTCGGGGCCTGATAAGGACACAACTCACTGATCTTTGCAACATTAATTCCATAATGCTGCTTACCAACAACAAACTCCAAAAGTTCCAATTCGTTCGTACCACTCTCCAATAAAATTCCTGTTTCTTCTGCCATGTTTATACCTCCTCTTGGTTAAATATGTATTCGTTATTTTCTCTTTCTTTACTTTGTTTTCTCTCCTGGTATTAATCTTTCCTGTATCTACCTGAGCGGAATAACTGCTCTTTCCTCCCCCTTTTCGACGGCAAGAGAAATTTCCGTCGCCTGCTGTTTCTCCTTTGATACATTATAAATCAGCACGGCTGTCTCTGTCTTCCCTTTGGGAATTGTGGTGCTGAGAAAATCCAGCCCCCCATTTTCCAGCCAACTGATTGTTGGATCATATTTCTCTCCATCGATATCCAGTGGATAAGTTATACCGCTTTTCTTCAAATCCACTTTTTTATCGGCACCGGATACATTGTGTATCCGGAAAGACACCACTAACAGCATCTCTCCCTTTCCAGCCATAATGGTGGAATTCTGGTAACGGCTGCAGAATTCATAGGTATCATAGGAAAACTCCAAGCCGTCTATATTGTATATAGTATCCAGGGACACCTCCTGAACCGTCTCCTCTGGCGCAGGTTCCTGGCCTGTCTGTGAGCCCCCCTCCGACGACGCCGGTGCAGGGGAAGGCGTCGGGGCAGTGACTGCCGATGGTTCTGCTGTGGCACTTCCCGTCTCCTCTTCTTCCTGTTCCTGTGGAATCAGCCTCCGCTCATAGGTGTCGGAATATTGGAGTAAAACTCCGGCTGAATACTCCGCAATCAGGTCACTCTGCCGTTCATCCAAATCCTTTATGTGGACACAGCCGCTAAGGCCCGCCACGGACAGGAGTATGACGAGTATCATTCCTGCTCTATTATGTCTCAACTTTTTCCCTCCTCTTGCTCAAGGATTTTGCATATAGAAGTATTATAACACATAAAATCCCATTCATCAATCAGCACTTTTACATCAATCGACACTTTTCCTATCCAATTCAAACCAAAACTCTACTCCATTGTCATAATTTTTCACACCATAACCCTGATTATGAGCCTCCATCACAGCCTTTACAATGGACAGTCCAATGCCGTTTCCCCCGTATTCCCGGGTTCTTGCCTTATCTACCTTGTAAAATTTTGTCCAGATTTTTTCAAGCTCCTCTGTGGGAATTGGGTCCCCGGTATTAAATACACTGACCCGGACAACACTGTCTTCTTTTTGTACCTTCAATTCAATTTTTCTATCATATTTAACATGATTCAGCGCATTACTTACATAATTTGTCACAACTTCCTCTATCATATACTCATCCGCCCATACCATTACAGGTTCCTTTTCCCTCTGGTACGAAAGGGAAACTTCCTTTTGGCGGAAAAGAATTTCCGCGGAATGAAGCACCGAATCCAGAACACTGTTCAAATCAAAATGTTCCAGATGTACCTGTCCGTTGCCAAATTCCAGTTGGTTCAAACTGAGGAGTTTTTTCACCATCTTGTTCATTTTGCTGGCTTCATCCACAATGACATCACAGTAAAACTGCCGACTCTCCTCGTCGTCGTGGATATTTTCCTGTAGTCCTTCGGCATATCCTTGAATCAATGCGATGGGTGTTTTTAACTCGTGGGAAACATTCGCCAGAAATTCCTGCCGCATCTCCTCCTGTTCCGAGCGGCGCTGCAAATCCAGCTGCAATTCGTTGTTTGCTGTCTTTAATTCCGAAATCGTTTCCTCCAGTTTATCTGACAGCGCATTCATACTGTCCCCCAGCACTCCGATTTCATCGTACCGTTTATCCTCATACCGGGAGGAAAAGTTCAGCTTCTGCATATTCTGGGCATGTCTGGCAAGACGAAGAATCGGTCGGGTGTAGGCATTGCTGACAAAAAACATAATGAAAATGCCCACAATCACCACCACCGTTCCCACATAGGTCAAAAACTGATTGAAAACCCGGCTGCTCTCCTGTATACTCTGATAATTCGCCCGCAGATAGACCCAGTAATTATCCGGCATCTGACCCGTCAGTTCAATAAAGTTGGAGCCTACCCGCTGGTCGTATACCTTATAGACCTCACTACTGGCATTGCGGCTGAGTATCTGGCAGTTTTCATCCAGGGGAGTACCAAAATAAATGGCTTTTACATATTTTCCCAACTGCTCCCTGGTCACCTCCTGCAGCCGCTCGGAGTTGGCCGGATATACATAGTTCAAGGTGGCAATGTCACCAGAGCCGGAATAGGCCTCCACCTGCATAATGTAGATACTGACATTGGAATTGCTGCTGAGAATATCCAGTTCATCGTATACGTTGTTGCGCTCTTCCTCATCCACATTCACCCAGTCCACATTGTCGCATATAGACACGACCCGGGTATATACTCTGGTCATCTGGGCGACTTTGGAATTCTGATAGTAATTGGGAAGCAGGAAAACATTGGCAAGGCAGATACAGACAATTGTCAGTATCAACATCCCGGAAAAAATCAGTATCAGTCTTGTCCGAAGGGATCGTCTCATATTTATACCTCAAATTTATAACCCATGCCCCAGATGGTCTTGATGTAACTTCCATACTGTCCCATCTTGCTTCTCAGCTTCTTAACATGGGTGTCAATGGTTCTGGCATCCCCAAAATAATCATAGTCCCACACATGGTTCAGTATTCTCTCCCGGGACAGGGCAATATCTTTATTTTCCATAAAATACGAAAGCAATTCAAATTCTTTGAAACTCAAATCCACCTTTTCCCCGTCAATGAGTACCTCGTGGGCGGAGCGGTTCAGTACAATGCCGCCATATTCCAGACTGTCTTCGCTGGAAGCATTGACCCGGCGCAAAAGCGCCTGTACCCTGGCCACCAGAATTTTGGGACTAAAGGGCTTGGCAATGTATTCGTCCACCCCCAGTTCAAATCCCCGCAGTTCATCGGACTCAGCTCCTCTGGCTGTCAGCATGATAATAGGCACCTTGGAATACTGACGAATTTCCCGACAGGTCTCCCAGCCATCCATCTTCGGCATCATGACATCCAGAATCACCAGAGCAATATCTTTATTCTCCATAAAAATATCTACTGCTTCCTCTCCGTCCGCCGCTTCCAGCACCTGAAAGCCCTGCTTCACCAGAAAATCCCTTACCAGTTTGCGCATTCTCTGTTCGTCGTCCACTACCAGAATCGTATTGTCCGTCATTGCGCATCACTCCTTCCGCCTTGCTCCAGCTTTTTCTCCCGTTCTTCCAATTCACTCTCCCAGTGTTCATATTTATCAACAATTTCTTCTTCCATCTTAGTCTTATAATCCGTAAAATATGTGAAAATGGAATACTCAAAGCGGAAATTTATAATGACAAATCCTGCCAGAAGAATAATCATGGCAACCAGAGCGATTTTGAATTTCTGGTTCAGAAGTTTCTGCCCCTCATACAGTTTCTGGTATTTGTCGCTATAAAGATACTGTGGTATCGTATCACTCTCTGTCTTTATCGTCTCTTTTACCGGAATCTGTGCCAGAGAATCCGGTGTCGCCACACCACTGTCCAGTATGGTCTGCCTCAGTTCCATCAGAAAGCAGTACCCTGCCACCGTATCAAACACTTTATCCGACACCGCTGTATTATAGAACCGCAGAGCCATCTTCCCATCTGTCAAATCCGCTTTTTCACGAATCAGGCGGATTTTCTCACTCTCCTTTTCCGCCCGGTCGTAGGCCTCTCTGCTCTCGAAATCAAAACAATCCAAATCTTTTACTGTATTTCCCATAGTATGCGTATCCCTTCATCTGGTTATTTCTTTATGGCCTTCTCTCCCACAAAATCCTTTGCCATTTCAACATACATGTCATCCTTTGGCCAGTGTCCGTAATATCCCTCGTATTCCTCCAGCAGTTTTTCCATGGATATGTTTTTATCTTCACTCTCCTCTACCCGCATCAGATACTTACGGTACAATTTATCTGTCAGCTGCAGTCCCTCCCGCAGGGCAATGGTCTTGGCTGCCATCCGCTCCTTAATCGTATCCTCCGCCAGTTCCTGAAGACCGTTCTCGTCCATCCCAAAGGAGGCCAAAAATTCTTCATAGCTGGTTCCTTCCAGCTCGGCAACGGTTCGGTACTGGTCCTTTATTTCCTCCAGCGTCTGACGCAGAATTTCTTTTGGATACTGTTTTACCTCACAATTTTCCATCAGTTCCTCAAAGGCCATCTCGCCTGCTTCTTTCCCGTTTTCCTTCTTTAACTTCTGCTTTAAATACTTTCGGTATTGCTTTACTGTGGAATAGCGGTTTTTACTTGCTTTTTTTGCATAGGCATCATTGAATTTCCCCTGAATCGTAATGGAAAAATCCACCTGGGAGCCAGCCACTGCCGTATCCTCATAATCTTTTGGAAACACTACGGGAATAATGCAGGTCTGGCCCACCTCTTTTCCAATGAGACCGTTTTCAAATCCCTCTGCATATTTATAATCTCCGACCCGCAGTGTCACATCGCTTTCTGCCAATTCCTCATTTTCCACACCGTCTATACTGCCGGTGTATTTCAAAAAGACATAGTCTCCTTTTTTTACTTTTTCCTCCCCTTTTACATTTACTTTTTTCGCCTGCTTCCGCATTTCTTCGTTTATTTCATCTGCCGTGGGTGTTATCTCCACCTCAATGCCTTTATATTTACCCAGCGTAAGTACACCGGCCTTCACATAATCGATTCGTTCTCCATCCTCCCAGGTTAACTCCTCTCCTTCTGCCGCTGTCCCGGTGACCGCACCAGTGGATGTCCCGCTTTTATCCCCTCTGGGAGTTTCTTTTTCGCCAGCGGCCAAAACAGACATAACAATACCCGCTGCCAGCAGTGCCGCCAGTATAATCAGCAGGATTATCCATTTTTTACCTGAAACAGGATTCTTCACCGCCTCTTTTTGCTTATTCTCAGCCATACAATTCCTCTTTTCTGTTATTCTTGTATTATCATACCACAAATTTGTGATGAAAAAAAGAACTGATAACTTGTTTTTTTATATTTTTCCATGTGTAAAAAGCACTCATCACAGAAAGAGATGAGTGAATATGCACGGGAACTACCCTGGGAAAACCGATTTTCCAGATGCGATTCCCGTGCACATTGTTAATTGTTCGCATTAATATAATTCATCAGTCCCTCTGCCCGGATAATCTTCTGCATAAATTCCGGGAAGGCCTGCCCCTGGTAGCTCTCGCCTCTTGTCTTGTTGGTAATTACACCGCTGTCAAAATCAATCTCCACCTCATCCCCGGCCTGGATGGCCTGGGAAGCTTCTCTGCACTCGATAATCGGCAGACCGATGTTGATGGCGTTGCGGTAAAAAATGCGGGCAAAGGTCTCGGCAATCACACAGCTTACCCCCGAGGCCTTAATGGCTATTGGCGCATGCTCTCTGGAAGAGCCACAGCCAAAATTTTTCTCCGCCACAATGATGTCACCCTTTTTTACCTTGTTTACAAATTCCTTATCAATATCCTCCATACAGTGGGTGGCCAATTCCGCCGGGTCAGAAGAATTCAGATACCGGGCTGGAATGATTACGTCGGTGTCCACATTGTCACCGTATTTAAATACCTGTCCTGATGCTTTCATTACTTACCTCCATTCTACTCTCTTTCACCAATTGTTACAGTCCCAGTTCGGATGGCTCAGAAATTTTTCCTGTCACGGCACTGGCCGCCGCCACGGCCGGGCTGGCCAGATAGATTTCCGAATCCACATGACCCATCCGTCCCACAAAGTTGCGGTTGGTAGTGGAGACGGCGCGTTCGCCCTCCGCCAGAATTCCCATGTGTCCGCCTAAGCAGGGGCCACAGGTAGGCGTGCTGACAATGGCACCTGCCTTGATAAAGGTCTGGGTCAGTCCTTCTTCGATGGACTGTAAGTAAATGGCCTGGGTAGCCGGAATCACGATACAGCGGATTCCTTTTTTCACCTTGCGTCCCTCTAAGACTTTGGCCGCCACCCGCATATCCTCAATGCGACCGTTGGTACAGGAACCAATCACCACCTGGTCGATGGCAATCTCCCCTGCTTCTTTCACTGTCTTTGTGTTTTCTGGCAGATGCGGGAAGGCCACCGTAGCCTCCAGCTGGCTCAGGTCAATGGTAATAACCTCATCATACGGAGCATCCTCATCCGGCTCATACACCGTATATTTCTTTGTGGAATGCTCCTCCATATAGGCGATGGTTTTATCATCCACCGGGAAGATACCATTTTTCGCCCCTGCCTCAATGGCCATGTTGGCAATGGTAAAGCGTTCATCCATGGACAGGTTCCCTACGCCCTCCCCGGTAAATTCCAGAGAGCGGTACAGGGCGCCGTCCACGCCGATACGGCCAATCAGGTGAAGAATTACATCCTTGCCGCTGACCCATGGCTTCAGTTTGCCGGTCAATACCACCTGGATGGCAGAAGGCACCTTAAACCATGCCTTACCGGTAATCATGCCGGCTCCCATGTCGGTGCTTCCCACACCGGTGGAAAAGGCCCCCAGAGCCCCATAGGTACAGGTGTGGGAGTCCGCTCCGATACAGGTCTCCCCTGCCACAATCAGTCCCTTTTCCGGCAGAAGGGCATGCTCAATTCCCATTTCACCTACTTCAAAATAGTTGGTAATTCCCTGGGCCTTGGCATATTCCCGGACACATTTGCAGTGTTCTGCGGATTTAATATCCTTATTCGGCGCAAAGTGGTCTGGCACCAAAGCAATTTTATCCTTATCAAATACTGTTTTTTTGTTCAGCTTCTCTACCTCGTGAATGGCCACCGGCCCGGTGATGTCGTTGGCCAGCACCATATCCAGGTCGGCCTCAATTAACTGGCCTGCCGTTACGGAAGCCAAACCTGCATGGGCCGCCAGAATTTTCTGCGTCATTGTCATTCCCATAACCATTTCCTCCTTTTTTCCGGACAGTTTCTTCTATGATAATGGTTTCTGTCCTCTTTTGTCTCCTATCATAACAGAAAACAGGACATTTGTATAATAGTTGTTATTTATAGTGTATATAACTTATAGTTATATCTATATTGTCTTATATTCTTTTTTATGCTATATTAATATAGACAAGTTATATACAATACAGACAATGCTCTTTGGAAAGGAGAACCTATGAACAACACTTTATCCTATTATGAAATCTTTTATACCGTAGCCAGACAGGGCAGTATCTCCCGGGCTGCCAGTGAACTTTTTATCAGTCAGCCCGCTGTCAGCAAAGCCATCCGTAAACTGGAGCAGAATCTGTCGGTTACCCTGTTTATCCGCACCGCCAGAGGCGTCAGTCTCACCGAAGACGGGAAACTTTTGTTCTCCCATGTGGAGACCGCTCTTTCTTCCCTGTCGGAGGGCGAATATCTGTTGAAAAAAAACCGGGATTTGGAAGTGGGACATCTTCACATCGGCGTCAGTACGACTTTGTGCAAGTATGTGATGCTTCCCTACCTGCAAAGTTTTACTACCGCCAATCCCCACATCCATGTCGCCATCAACTGTCTTTCCTCGGCGGACACCGCCAGAGGACTGGAGGAAAACCGTCTGGATTTGGGACTCATCGGCCACATCCCTGGCCTGCGGAACGTAGAATTTGAAAAACTGCTGGAAATTGAGGATACCTTTGTCACCTCAAAGCAGTATCTGGACAGCCTGGCTCTCCGGGAGGGCATTGAGCCATCTTCTGCCAGCCGTGAACTCTTCGCCAGGGCCACCCTGATTTTACTGGACCGAGAAAATATTTCCAGACAGCATCTGGACTCCTATTTTGAACGTCATGGCATCACACCGGGACAGGTACTGGAAACCAGCAGTATGGACCTTCTGGTTGACTTTGCCAGAGTGAATCTGGGCATCGCCTGTGTTATCCGTGACATTGTACGGGAAGAAATCGAAAACGGCACGCTGATAGAAATTCCGCTTACGCATAAAATCCCCAAACGTACCGTTGGATTCGCTTATTCAAAGGCAGCCAAACAAAATCCGGCAGTGGAAAAATTCCGGGAGTTTATTTTGTCCCGGTAGAGCCAAAGCCGCCGGCTCCCCGGTCTGTGTCTGCCAGTTCATGTACTTCCTCATATTCCGCAAAGACATAGGGTGCAATCACCATCTGGGCCACCCGCTCTCCCGCTTCTATGGTTATATCCTCTTTGGAATGATTGTGAAGGGCTACCATAATCTCCCCCCGGTAATCCGAGTCAATGACCCCTACTTTATTGGCCGGCGCCAGACCTTTTTTGCAGGCCAGTCCGCTTCTGGCATAGACTAACCCCACCAGGCCCACAGGAATCTCCATGGCAATACCAGTGTGGACAAATTCGGTAGTCCCTGCGGCAATGGTCAGCGGCTCGTCCATACAGGCGTATAAATCCGCCCCCGCCGCAAATTCTGTCCCGTAGCTTGGCGTCTGTGCCTTCCCATCCAGTTTCTTAAAACGTAATTTTGTACTATCCATCGGTTCCTCCAATTTCTCCCTCCCAGCGAATGACCTTACCGGCTGACAGGGATTTTTTCACATCAATAATCCGCTGGTTTTCCGAACCCCGGAAATTTATCTTCAGATTTTTTTTCTCCTGGATAAATTCACCGTCCACCATAATGTCAATGTAGGAAATCAGTTCCTTTGTTACCGCAGATTCCCGGCACATCTTCTCCAGCACATCCTTATCAAAGAGATAGCCGGTATAGCACCAGACATTTTTCTCCGGATAGGTCTCGTGGACTCTCCTTAACAAAGGAAGGAGCCCTTCCTGATTCACAGGCTCTAAGGGCTCTCCTCCCAATAATGACAATCCAGCGATATATCCCGGTTTCAGATAAGAAATCACATCTTCTATTTCTTTTTCCGTGAAGGGCTTTCCATAGTTGAAATCCCAGGTCTCTTTATTGAAACACTCCCGGCAGTGATGGGTACAGCCGCTGACAAACACCGATACCCGGACGCCTGTCCCGTTGGCCACATCATACTGCTTGATATCCGCATAATTCATTTTCTGTCCCTTCTTTCTACAGATGAAGGACACGGGAACCAATTTCCTTGGTCTTTCCCACATTCCAGAAATTCTCTCCCAGATAACCACAGGTTCTTCTGGTAACATTCATTTTGGCGTGGTCTTTATTGCCACAATTCGGGCATTCCCACTCCAGTTTATCGTTAATGATAATCTCACCATCGAAACCACACTCATGGCAGTAATCCGACTTGGTGTTAAACTCTGCATACTGAATGTTGTCGTAGATATATTTTACCACTTCCTCCAGCGCCGGAAGATTGTGCTGCAGATTCGGAATTTCCACATAGGAAATGGCGCCGCCAGAGGAAATAATCTGGAACTGGCTCTCAAAGTCAAATTTGCTGAAGGCGTCAATCTTCTCCCGCACATCCACGTGATAGGAGTTGGTGTAGTATCCTTTATCCGTCACATCCGCCACCTCGCCGAAGCGCTTCTTGTCAATCTCGGCAAAACGGTAGCAGAGACTCTCCGCCGGCGTACCGTACAGACCAAAATGAATGCCTGTCTCCTCTTTCCATGTGTCAGTGGCCCGGCGCAGACGCTTCATCAGCGCCTTGGAGAACTCACTTCCCTTCTCCGTAGTCTGGCTCTCACCGGTCATGAGTTTGGTAACCTCATACAAACCGATATATCCCAGAGAAATGGTGGAATAACCGCCATGGAGCAGCTTGTCTATTTTCTCTCCCTTCTTCAGACGGGCAATGGCACCGTACTGCCAGTGAATCGGGCTGACATCACTGGTGACGCCCTCTAAGGCACGGTGACGGCACATCAGCGCCTCGAAGCACAGGGACAGACGCTCTTCTAACAACTGCCAGAAATACTCCATATCCCCTTTGGCCAGAATACCAATCTGCGGAAGATTCAGGCTGACAACTCCCTGATTAAACCGCCCTTCAAATTTATATTCTCCGTTTTCATCCTTCCACGGAGTCAGGAAACTGCGGCATCCCATACAACTGAATACATTGCCTTCATAGTGCTCCCGCATTTTCCGGGCAGAAATGTAGTCCGGATACATTCTCTTGGCAGAACACTGTACCGCCAGCTTCGTAATGTAATCGTATTTGCCGCCCTTTAAGGCATTGTGCTCATCCAGCACATAAATCAGTTTTGGGAAGGCCGGCGTCACATAGACGCCCTTCTCATTCTTAATTCCCTCCAGGCGCTGACGCAATACTTCCTCTACAATCATGGCGTTTTCTTTGATGTATTCATCCTCTGCATCCAGATTCAAAAACAGTGTAACAAAAGGCGACTGTCCGTTGGTAGTCATCAACGTATTAATCTGGTACTGTATGGTCTGAACACCGGAGCGGAGCTCATCCTGCACCCGGTCCTCCACGAATTTTTCAATGGTATCGGCATCCACCAAATCACCATATTTCTCCAGATAATGGGCCCGGTACTTATCGGCACTGCGGCGCAGATATTTGCCCAGATGTCTGGTGTCCACTGACTGCCCGCCATACTGGCTGCTGGCCACCGCCGAAATAATCTGAGTCACGACGGTACAGGCAACCTGGAAACTCTTTGGACTCTCAATAAGCTTGCCATTCATGACAGTGCCGTTGTCTAACATGTCCCCAATATTGATGAGACAGCAGTTGAAAATCGGCTGGATGAAATAGTCCATGTCATGGAAATGCAGAACTCCTTCCTCATGAGCCTTGGTAATCCGCTCTGGCAGAAGAACACGCTTTGTCAAGTCCTTGGACACCTCGCCGGCAATCAGGTCGCGCTGGGTGCTGGCTACATAGGCATTTTTGTTGGAATTCTCCTCCATAACATCCTTGTTACTGTTCTGAATCAGACTCATAATGGAATCGTCGGTGGTATTGGCCTTACGGACCAGTTCTCTTGTGTAGCGGTATATGATGTATTTTTTCGCCAGAATGAATTTCCCTGCCGCCATAAGCTTCTGCTCAATAATATCCTGAATACCCTCTACCTGCATCATCTCACAATTCATGTTCTCGATGCCCGCAATTATGCCGTCAATTTTCTCGTCACTGATTTTTTCATATGGTTCTACTTCTGCATTTGCCTTGCGGATGGCAATCAGAATTTTGTTCCGGTCATACTCGACTGTACGGCCGTCTCTCTTAATAACCTTCACTTCCGTGACTCTCCTTTCCTCTCTCTGACTATCCAATAGGCCCGGGGCATGGCATGATGGCGCCATCATGCCAGGACATACGTACCCCCGGAACAACTTATGTGACTTATTATAGCACTACCCTCTTTTCTTGTCTACTAGATATTGTAATTTTTTTACAATTTTCTTTTTTCCAGCACTATATCCTGTGTTTTTTATATTCGTGTAGAATGATTTTTTTCCTTGGATACGCATCTTTTTAGTGCGATGGCGCCAATTTGAACAGG
>JAFLTB010000064.1 GCA_022510605.1 Lachnospiraceae bacterium | reverse complement strand
AATCCGCCTACAGCTTAAACTGGATGGTTCTTTACCACTTTGCTACTCTGAATTTCACTCGCAAAGTAAAACGGAGTACTCTACTACCCCCCATCCCGTATCTTTCATCATTGATAACGTTTCTATAGTCAGTGGAAACAATCCTGTCATTTCTTTGTCATCAGGCAGTTCCCAGACATTAGAACTAGATACATTCGAGGGCGACACCGTTGAATATAGCACCTACGCCTATCTGGCACAATACACGCACAATGGCCAGCCCAGTGAGTGTACCCGTTTTAATACAATTCCTGCAAGTGTTGATAACACCGGCCTTATTACCGCAAACACCCCTGGCCAAACCACTCTTATTGCAAAAATTACCCATCAGGGTGGAAATGTAGAACGCAAACAATGCATCGTTCAGGTTGAATAGTCCACCAAAGAATTCTTTATCTAATTACTAAATACATTCTAAACAACTAATGAATCTCCATTTCACATACGATTTACCCACACAAAATATACCCCATAAGGAGAGAATTCTTTTCAATGTAAGAGTTCTCTCTTTTTATTTTATTTAAAATTTCTTTAGAATCAACCATTTTTCGTCATTTCCCTCCTCGGCATGTAAATTGCCCCAAAAAAAATTAAAAAATTTTTTAAATGATGAAACATTCTTATATCCCTTTTCGTTTTAGAGGGTAGAGGGGGAGAAAAAGAAAGGAGGATAGAAATGGAAAAAACAAAGGAAAAGGGAAGGAAGTAAAGGGAAGAGAAAAAAACTGCAACTATAAACCAAGCAAAACCGTCACTACAGTGACAAAGGAGGTACAATCTATGAGGAAAACATTTGTTAAAAAGCAAATGGCAAGATTCATGGTCTTTGCCATGTTGCTGACAACTGCTGTTGGTTTTGTACCAGCACAGAAAACTAAGGCTGCCGACTTGTCCGAATATAAGAATATGGAATTCGGCATCAAGTACACTGGCGCAGCCAAAGCAGTAGCTAATGAAGCAAAAGATACCTATAACATCGAGTACTTTAATGTTAAGAACTCAAAGTATGAAGAGGGCGATACCTTCTACATATCCGTTAAAGTATCTGGTGCTAAGGATTTCCAGCAGGTCGGCATCCCAAGCGCTATCAACAACTGGAGTTGGAGCAGTTCCCCAACGGCCTGGGCCGATAACGGAATTGAAGATGGTACTGTAGTTTCCGGCAAAGTTACTGCAACACAGGGAGGGAACAACATTTCCCTCAAACTGCAGTTTGACCATGTAATTGGTACACCTGCAGAGACACCAGAAATCACTCTGGAAGACCTGTATATTATGAAACTCGGCACCAGTGACACAAAAACAGCTGCCATTCCAGATGATAAGTTTTTGAACCTTGGTACCAAATATGAGGGAGCGGTTTCCGCTGTCAATGATGGAAATGATGTTTACGAGGCACAGTATTTCAACGTAAACGATTCTTCCTATTCAAAGGGCGATACCTACATCATTTCCTACAGCATCGAAGGGGCTTCTGATTTCAGACAGGTAGCAACTCAAAGTAATCTTAACGCTTGGAGTTGGGGCGATTCCAAAAAAGTATGGAGTGGTGCTGGCATTAAAGATGGTCAGGATATGACCGGTGATTTTATTGCTGGTAATGCAGGAGGAAACATTTCCTTCAAAATTCGCCTTGATTCACCAACAGACACAGCATCTTTATCTGGAACAAGCACCGAAATCACTCTCAAAGATTTAATGGTTGTTAAGGTAGCCAATAGCGATGCGCTTTCACTGCCGGATTCTATGGAACTTACCAAGGGCAGACTCTATTCTGGAAGCATTAATGCGGTAAAGGCTGACAATTCCAATGTTTGGAATGTGCAGTATTTCAATGTAAGTAATTCCGCGATTAAAAAGGACGAGCAGTTCAAAATCAGTTTCAAAATATCTGGTATTAAAGATTTCAAACAGTTAGCAGTACAGACCAACGTAAACGGTTGGGACTGGGACAGCGCTCCGAAGAAATGGAACGGTGAGGGGCTGGATGATGACACGACTATAAGCGCCATTATCACGGCAACAGAGGATTGCGATAACATTGCATTCAAATTATGGCTTGATAATCCGGTCAATGAAACCTTTAGTGACTCTTCCGTTACTGTTCAGTTGTCCAATCTGTGCATTGAAGATATTATGGCACTGGATAGTCTGGATGAGGCATACGACGGCTGCTTTGACGTAGGAGCTGCTGTATCTGACGCAATGGTTAAAGATGTGGAATACCAGAACCGGATTAAGGGTACTTTTGGCACCATCACAGCAGAAAATGAAATGAAGCCGGATGCTCTTCTGAATAAGGAAGCAAGTCAGGCAGCAGGTGCAGAGGATCCAGAGGCAGAGCCAGTTCTCTACCTTGAAAACTCTGGTATGTCCCGAATTCTCGACTTTGCAAAAGAAAATGGCTTGAAAGTACGTGGCCACGCACTGGTATATGCGGCACAGACGCCGGATTGGTTCTTCAATAAAAATTATGAAGACGGCGAGGATGCCACCCCCGCAAGCGCTACTACCATGACTGCCCGTATGCAAAGTTATATCAAACAGGTCATTACCTTTGTCAACACCAACTATCCAGGAGTTGTAACAGCATGGGATGTAGTAAATGAGGGCTTAACTGATACGGGATATCAGACAAACAAATGGTACACCACTATGGGCAATACATATATAATCAGAGCCTTTACCTATGCCGATACATATGCACCAGATGCTGAACTGTATTATAACGATTACCGCATGGAAAACTCTTCGAAAATGAATACTTTTCTTTCGAGGGTTTACCCAAGCATTTCTAGCAGAATTGATGGTATCGGTATGCAGACTCATATCGAAAGCCTTACAGACCCAACTGATGACCTCATTCAGACAGCTATCAGTAAATATAATGAAAGAAATCTCGACGTCCAAATCACCGAACTCGACGTTCAGATTGAGGCAAACGAAACCCTGGAGCAGCAGGCAGAACGTTACAAAGAGCTCTTCACCCTGTTCAAGAACAACAGTGATGCCATCTCCAATGTAACCCTTTGGGGTATCAATGATGGCAATTCCTGGAGAAGCAGCAAGCGTCCTCTCCTGTTCTATGATGACTTAACACCAAAGCCAGCATTTTACAGTGTATTGGCCGTAGCAAAAGGTGAGGATTCGGAAGAATAAAAACAAACGTATCAGAACAACAATGCAATAAACCTTACCCAAAAGAGATATAGGGCTGTGGCACTGGTGATTTCCCATCACCAGTGCTCTGCCCGTATATCTCTATACGTGCTTATTGAGGAATTTCATTTTAACATATTATTTTACCTTTTTTGGCTGATGTCACCAGGGCACTGGCCAGAAAAGAATTCATATTATAAATAGTGTATAAGTATTTAGGAGGTAAATTATGCAAAACAAAAACATGAAAAGACTGCTTAGGCAGTCTCTGGCTGCTGTAATGGCAACATCGCTTCTCTTCACCTGCGTCCCGACACAGGCAAAGAAAGCTTCAAAAAAAGCGGTTAAAGAAATTCAGGTGACGGCACCGCTGAGCGCAAAGGACAAAAAGGTCACCACAACCCTGACGTTGAAAAAAGGAAGCACCTTCAAACTGAAAACCAGTGTAGCCCCGGCATCTGCCAGCAAAAAACTGGTTTATAAGAGCAGTAAAAAAGCCGTCGCTGCGGTTTCTGCCAAGGGAAAAATCAAGGCAAAGAAGGTTGGAAAGACAACGATTACCATCCAGCCAAAGAAAAATAAAAAAGTAAAAGCAGTCATTAAGGTAACTGTCGTAAAGAAACTGAAAAAGGTGAAAAAGATAACACTGGACAAGACAGCTCTTTCCCTTTCCACCAGTGGAAACAACACGGCACAGTTAACGGCAACCATTGTTTCCCCTAAAAAGCCAACCACAAAAGGATTCAACTGGTTCAGTTCCGATAAAAGTGTAGTGGCCGTAAATAAAAAGGGCCTGGTAACTGCTAAAAAGGCAGGAACCGCCAAAATCACGGTAACTTCCAAGGATGGCCGTGGTGCCAAGGCTGTGTGCAGCGTCACTGTAACCAATGGAAGCAATACGGACAATACCGCAACGCCTTCCTCTGGTTCTCAGGGAACTCCGACACCGTCAGGCTCTTCTGCTACGCCGGGTGGCGACCCGGGCACCTCTGTGACACCAACACCCGCAGCGGATGCTGACCCGGCCATTGTAGTTCCAGGAGAACGTACCGGTATCAAACAGGGCGAGACCCTGCAGCTGACCGCCAAGGATGCCAATACCGATACACTTCTGACGGAAGACCTTACCTGGTCTGTCAATGAGGTAGAAGGTGTAAGCATAGATGACACCGGCCTTCTCACCGTGTCAAAAACCGCCGAAGAAGGCGCATCCATTACCGTAACGGTTGCTACATCAAAAGACAGCGATTCCGCAACCTTTACCGTTGTGGAAAACAAGACACCGGAAATTACGGAAAACATGATGCAGTTAAATGGAGATACTACTGACGATACCCCGCTGGGACTGACCTACCGGAGCAAAGAGGCCCATTCCTGGGTATCAGACCCAGAGCGTGGAGATGTGGTTCGTTTTGATGCCAGCAAAGGCTATAACAGCAATTCCTATGATGTGCTGGCCTGGATGGTAGTAGACCCAGCCTATGCCGGAAAAACGGTAACCATCTCCGCTTATATGAAGTACGATGCCATTCCGGATGTCACCGTAATGAACCTCGTCATTAACGAGAGATGGAAATACAGCAACCCTGCTTTTAAGTACAATGCTGATCCGGATACCTGGTATCATGTCACTGGCACCTATAAACTACCGGAAAATAACGGAAATAACTATGATGGAAACCTCAATCGACTTTACATTGCCCGTGACTCTGAGCATTTGGGCAGTACCGGTGCAAATGCCATCAATGCGGTATACTACATTGACGATTTGACCTTCACGGTAGAAAAATCTGAAATAGACAGTGTAGAGCTTTCTGCCGCAGATGATGCGGATACCATCTATCAGAACCACACCCTGCAGTTTACTTCAAAAGTAAATGGCAGCAATGCACCAATGCAAAAGGCAATCTATTCCATTGAGCCAGAAGTAGAGGGTGCTTCTATTTCTGATGACGGATTATTAACAGTAGGTAAGGTTACCGCTGATACAATAACAGTGAAAGCCGCCGCCTACGAAGATCCGGAAAAATACGACACCAAAACCATCCAAGTACTGCCACAGACCATCGATTCTATCAAGGTCTCTGCCGAAGGAAGCCCGGAAACCATTTACCAGAATGGAACTCTGCAGTTTAGCGCAGAGGTGGAAGGAACCGGAGAGCCGGATACTTCTGTTACCTGGAGCTTGAAGGAAAACGTAAATAACGTCTCCATATCCAAGGATGGTCTTCTGACTGTTGGCAAAAATGCACCGGCAGACAAAAAGCTTACGGTATTAGCGACTTCTAACTTTGACACTACAAAATCGGCTTCGTACGACATTACAATTCTCGCTTATGGCATTACCAATGTCTCCCTGGCTTCCTTTGGAAATACGGACAACACCATCCGTCCGGGAGATTCTGTCAATCTTTTTGCCAGAGTAACCGTTGCCGGCAACATTTCCGATGATGTGACCTGGTCGTTAAAAGATGCAATCAACGGAGTTACTCTTGAAACCAATGAGGCTGACAATAAGGTACGCACTTTGAAAGTTGCGGATTCTGTGGCAAACAATACATCAATTACGATTCAGGTTGTCTCCAAGGAGGACGCAGACAAAAAAGACAGCATTACCATTACAGTAAGCAATACAGCGGCCAAAGTTTTCAGCATTGATGATACAACGGTTACGTATTGGCAGGATTTTGATGACCCTGTTACCTATAAATCAAGTGCTGTAGCCTATTCTCCTGATGGTACTTTTGATGTCTACAATACCGCTTTGAATACTACTTACTTTAAAGCTCATGCATCCGCAAAAAACAAATATGTATCTAAGGCTCAGGTCTGCAGTAGTCTTTTGCTCTATCCGGCTCCAGACGTTAATAGTTTCTCAAATGCCCGGGGCCATGGATTCACTGGGTATTTAAATAGTATAGAAGATTATTACAGTTTTGTCATACAGAATGACGAGCAGACCGAAAAAACTTATACACTCTCCTTCTTTGCCGATTTTCTGGATGTGGTTAATGAAGATGCTACAGATGTCTCTAAAGTATTAGCGAGTGATATAACTGCTTTCAAATATAAACTTCCTCTTAAAGTGGTAGACGAGGAAGGAGAGACACTTACCAGCGCTTCCCTTACCATGAGATGCTGTCAGCCAACTAGAGCCGCTCAGTACGCTGATATGCAGGAATTTATTATTTCTGTAAAGGTACCAGCTAGTAGTTCAAAAACACTGAAGTTAATGGCTGAGTCACTGCCATTCTGCTTTTCTGAAAGCCACAAATCAAGTACACCGGAAGCGGAAAATGCTCCACATCCAGTCCAAGTGTGCATTGACAATATTTCCATTACAAGCAGGACTACAGATGAGGTTCCTGTTATTAACTTAAAAGTAGGAGATAGTTACCCATTAAATCTATCAACAACCCAGGAAGGTACAGTTGCATACACCACAAATGATTTCCTTTCTTATATGACACACTCGCATTTTGGAATAGCAGACAGGGTTTCTGACGCCCCACATGATGTATGTCAAACTACCGGCAAAACATTTCCTCGTATTGCAGACGTAGATTACGAGACAGGAATGATTACCGCTCTTGGCGCCGGTCAGACCATGGTCACAGCAGCTATTACAAATGATGGAAGCACTACCTACAAACAGTGCATCCTCAATGTGACCGAGTAACATTGGCCTATGCGAAATCCTTCCTTTTTGTTGCCTATACAAACTCTTACTTTATCAAATTTTCAAAAAAATATAAAATTTATCGAAATTTGCAACAAAATGGAAGAAAGGTTTCGTTTATATAGGTACAAGGGTATAAAACCCAATACTAAGGAAAGGAGGATAGCATATTCTTTTGTAACCCGTCAACCCAGCAAAAAACCGCCGCAAACAGCGGCAAAAGGAGGCAAGCGATGAAAAGCTTACTTAAAAAAACAACAGCAAAAGTGGCTGTGTTCGCTATGTTATTATCCGTTGTACCGGTTAGTATACCGGCAAAGGAAAGCAAAGCAGCCGAATTATCCCCATACCTGAATGTAGAGTATGGCATTCAGTATACCGGGGAACGTACCGCTCAGGCCAATGCCGACGGTACAGCCTGGAGTATTGAGTACTTCAATGTAGCAAATTCTGCTTATGAGACCGGGGATGAGTTCTACATCTCTACCAAGGTCTCTGGTGCAGAGAACTTTAAGCAGGTAGCAATCCAGAGTTCTGTCAATGGCTGGGATTGGGCCGCCGCACCAAAAAAATGGTCTGGCGATGGAACAGCAAACGACACTGTGATTGCCGGAAAAGTAACCGCCACCCAGGATGGCGACAATCTGGCCTTCAAAATCCAGTTTGACAATGCGATTGACACCGTGGAGGAAGACCCAACCATTACACTGACTGACCTGTATATTATGAAATTAGGCGATGCTTCGGATGCTGAGGCACTGCCAACGGACAAACAGATTGCACTTGGCACCGAATATACCGGTACAGTAGAAGCCGTTTTGAACGACAACGTGTATGAGGCACAGTATTTCAACGTAACGGATTCTTCCTACTCTGCTGGCGACACCTATATTATTTCCTACACCCTTGGCGGTGCTACAGGATTTAAGCAGGTAGCAACCCAGTCCAATCTGGACGGCTGGAGCTGGAATGGAGCAACAAAGGTATGGGCCAACGACGGACTTGCCGAGGCACAGAATGTAGCAGGTTCCTTTACCTCTTCCAGTGCTGGCAACGGCGTTTCCTTCAAAATCCGTCTGGATACACCGGTAGATGCGGATGCTGAATGGGCAGATAGCATAGACATTACACTTACTAACTTGGTTGTAGTAAAAGTATCCAATGATGACACCGTTACTCTGCCAAGTAGCATGGAACTCAACAAGAACCGTAAATATTCCGGTAAAATTAATGCGGAAAAAGGTGAAGGCTCTTGGAATATTCAGTACTTCAATGTAAACAATTCCGCTATGAAGAAAGACGACCAGTTCAAAATCACCTTTAGCATTTCCGGTGCCAGCGCTTTCAAACAGCTGGTAGTACAGACGAATGCAAATAACTGGGCATGGGATGCAGCACCAAAGACCTGGCAGAGCGAGGGAATTGCAGATGGAACTTCCTTCAGTGCCATCATTACTGCTACCCAGGCAGTTCAGAACATTGCTTTCAAATTATGGCTGGACAATCCGGTAGATGCGTCCTTCGACACCACACCAGTGGAAGTCACCCTGAAGGAACTTCAGATTTCCGATGTAGCAACTGTAGCCAGTCTTAATGGAGCTTATAAGGGCTACTTTAATGTAGGTGCTGCTGTATCCGCTTCCATGACAGGAGATGTAGACTATCAGAACCGGATTACCGGTACTTTTGGTACCATCACCCCAGAAAATGAGATGAAGCCGGATGCTTTACTGAACCAGTCTGGCAGCCAGAACGGCGATGGCACACCGGTACTGAATCTGGAATACTCCGGTATGACAAAGATTCTGGACTTTGCCAAGGCAAATGGATTAACGGTTCGTGGACACTCTCTCGTATATGCGGCACAGACACCGGATTGGTTCTTCCGCGAGGACTATGCAGATGACGGTGACTATGTAGAGGCTGACACCATGGATGCACGTCTGCAGAGCTACATTGAGCAGGTAGTAACCTTTGTTGATACCAACTATCCAGGTGTAGTAACTGCATGGGATGTTGTCAATGAGGCATTTGATGATGATGGTTCCTTCAAAGAGAATGGCTGGACCGAAACCCTTGGCGAGGATTATGTTGCAAAGGCATTTGAGTATGCCAGAGAAGCAACTGACAGTAAATTGTTCTACAACGACTACAATTTGGAACTTGCAGCAAAACAGGATGCCATAATGAATAACCTTGTTTACATGGATGTAGACTTCGATGGTGTCGGTATGCAGGAGCATGTAACTCTTACCTATCCAACCATTAACGCTATTCAGGACGCCATTGAATTTTTTGCGACCGAGATTGGGGAAGTCCAGATTACTGAGCTTGACGTTCAGATCAAAGCAAACGAAACAGAAGAAGCACAGGCAGAGCGCTACGCAGCACTCTTCAATCTGTTCAAGGACAACAGCAGTGCCATCACCAACGTAACTGTTTGGGGTATCAACGATGGTAACTCCTGGAGAAGTGACAAGCGTCCGCTTCTGTTCTACGATGATTTAACACCAAAACCGGCATTCCAGAGTGTACTGGATGCCGCTAAGTAAGGCATAATTACCTCTCAATAATTATAAAATAAATGCAAAAGAACCTTCTGCCAGCTGGCGGAGGGTTCTTTTGTATTCTCCTGTCATTCAAAATATTCTATTGTATCGTATATTCATAGAAATCCGTCGGACTACTGCTATCCGTACGATAGCCAATGACATACAATTTGTTTTTTGAAGCAAACTGCATTCTGCCGCCATAAAGCTTTCCTGCTGAAAAATTACTGCTGCCGTCAATCACCTGGCCAAAGCTTCCCTTGCTCTCATTCCAGACATATACTCCAGTCAGATATTTCAAATAGAGTTTGCCATCATATACGCAGGAAGCAAAAGAGGCATCCTTCAGATATCCATAATCATCATCTTTATCGGTGCAATCCTTTCCCAAATCCCGTAATGACTTTGTTGACAGGGTTTTCTTAACCTTGCCGCTGGCCGCATCCAATTTATGCAATTGCTCATTTCCTGCCGAGGCCTTGCCGGAGGATACATAAATAACATTATTGGCACCGCCCAGCAGTTCATTATATTTCTTTGCATAGGAGCGTACTATTTTTTTCTTTTTTAAATCAACAAGGTGTATGCCCCCACTTTCGCCTCCCATTTGCCAGGTGTCAATTGCTACCAAATCCTTTTTTAACCAGATGAGATCATTAATATATTTCGTATTAGTATTTAAATTAAGTTTTTTCTTCAGATTCACTTTGGCCGTAACTTTTCCCTTTTTGTTATACTTATACACCTTTGTCAGGTCCGCAATATAATACGCCGTCCCCTTTTTATTCATTGCAGGCGCCGTATAACCGGTAAACTTCTTTTTGTTTACCGAATACGTGAAGTCACTCATGGGATCTTTTACGTTTTTAAATTTTTTCCCTGTCCATTGATACACAGACTGCACATCATCTCTTCCCGTGGTAAACGCACGCAGTTTGCCTTTGTTTGTTACATAGAAAGAACCTATCTCCCCTTTTGTCAGCGGTAATAGATTTTTCTCTGTATGCGCCTTTTCAACCGCCGCCTGACTTGCCGCCATGCCCTGCATGGATGACACAACCATTCCGCAGGCAAGAAACAGGCCTGCGGCTCTTTTCAGGAAATGTTTTCTCATATTGAATTACCTCCCTATACCATCGCTATATTTGTAACATTATGTATGCTACAAGGACAGTATATCACCCCACTGGCGCTTTTGCAATAAAAAATTGACTATTTCAGTAGTTTTCTTGATTTCCCCCTTTTCCGCCGCTGTAAAATACGCCTTCGCTTTCCTGTCATCGGACACATCCAATAATATCCTGAATGCTGTTTAGACCCTCCTGCTTCATATAGGCCGCCAGGCCGTCAATGATTTCCGATGTGGCACCGGGATTAAAAAAGTTTGCTGTTCCCACTGCCACCATAGTGGCGCCGGCCATGAGAAATTCCAGTGCATCCTCGGTATTCTGAATGCCTCCCATGCCAAGAACCGGTAGTTTTACAGCATTTGCCACCTGATACACCATGCGGACTGCCACCGGCTTGACACAGGGGCCTGACATACCGCCGGTCTGATTGGCAAGAGCAAAGGTCTTTCTCTTTGTATCAATCTTCATTCCTGTAATGGTATTAATCAACGACACGCCGTCGGCGCCGCCGGCCTCCACCGCCTTTGCCATCTCCGTAATATCCGTCACATTGGGACTCAGTTTCATAATAACCGGCTGCTTTGCCGCCGCCTTCACTGCCTTTGTAATCTCCTCTGCCATCTCCGGCTTCTGTCCAAAGGCAATTCCCCCCGCCTTTACGTTAGGGCAGGAAATGTTAATTTCCAGCATGTCCACATCCTCTTCCGCCAGGCGTTCCACCACCTCAATATAATCCTCTTTGGAACGTCCGCATACATTGACAATAATCCGGGCTCCCCTTTCGTGAAGAAAGGGCAAATCTCTCTGAATCAGGGTATCAATTCCAGGATTCTGCAAACCTATGGCATTGAGCATCCCGGCATGAGTCTCCACAATCCGGGGCGTGGGATTTCCCGGCCACGGCACATTGGCTACTCCCTTGGTCGTCACGGCCCCCAGTTTATCCAGCCCCACAAATTCACTGTATTCCATTCCAGAACCAAAGGTTCCGGAAGCCGTTGTCACCGGATTGTCAAAGGTTACTCCGGCAAAGTTCACCGCTAATTGATTGCTCATACAAACCTCCATTCCAAAGCGTCACATTTTCACAGTTCAATATCCGTGGATAAAAATACCGGCCCATCCTTACAAATTCGCTTATTTTGCACCATGGAATGCTTATCTACATCTGTAGACTGACAGACACAGGCAAGGCAGGCGCCGATTCCACAGGCCATCCGCTCCTCCATGGAAACCCAGACCGGAATCTCCTCTGCCAGCCCCCAGGATTTCACTCCCCGAAGCATGGGCCCGGGGCCGCAGGAATACACCACATCCCCCTGGAGGTGTTCCTCCCGGATAGCGTCTATTACATTTCCCTTTGTTCCTATACTTCCATCTTCTGTAGCCACCACTACAAGGTGGGCGGCGGCTTCAAACTCCTTTAGCAAAAACGTATCTGCATTTCGGTAGCCTGCAACGACCGTCACCTCGCCGGAAAGTTCTTTCGACAACTGTAGAAGTGGCGGAATGCCAATCCCGCCGCCAATGAGAATGGCCTTCTTTCCGTGGCTGCACTCCTCCAGCGGAAAACCATTTCCCAGGGGGCCCAGCACCTTAATCTGCTGTCCCGGCATCATTTTGGAAAACTCTTTCGTCCCGGCTCCGGCCACCCGGAATACCAGGCGCAGTGTTCCTGTCTCTCTGTCAATCTCACAAAGACTAATGGGGCGGGGCAAAAGCCTGTCCTCATTCTGGCAATACAGGGAGATAAACTGCCCCGGTACTGCCTGTCCGGCTATTTCCGGCACCAGCAGCCACATGGAAAAAATCCCCTCTGCCAGTTCCGTCACTGCTGTTATCTTTGCCATACACTGTATTTTTGCCATATGGTCTATCCTTTCTCAAAAGCATTTTCAAATTTTTTGCAGACTTTAGAAAATGCGGTTAATATCCTCTTTCATATCCAGCACTGCCTGACGGGAAGCCTCTGCATATCCCGCCTCGCCAAATCCGGCATATTTTTCCTGCTGATAGGCACAGATAATACCACGGGAGGAGTTAACGATAGCTCCCAGACCATCTTCATTGAAATACGGCCTCAGTTCCTCTGCCGTACCGCCCTGTGCGCCATAGCCCGGCACCAGAATATAGGCCTTCGGCATAATTTTTCGTAGCACCCGTCCCATCTCCGGGTAGGTACCTCCCACAACTGCCCCCACATAACTGTAGGAATCTCCCATGCAGTCCTCACCCCATTGGGCCACCTTCTCCCCCACAATTTCGTAAAGGGGCCGTCCGTCAATCTCACGGTCCTGAAATTCCCCGGAAGAAGGGTTGGAGGTTTTCACCAGTATAAAAATCCCCTTCTTTTCTTCTTTGCACACATCTACGAAAGGTTTGATACCGTCGGTTCCAAGATAAGGATTAACGGTGATAAAATCTTCATTAAAGCCATAGCACTTCCGGCTTCCAATCTGTACGCCGCCCAGATGACCGTGGGCATAAGCCGTTGAAGTAGAGCCGATGTCACCGCGCTTCACATCTCCAATCACCACCAGGCCCTTTTCCTTACAGTATTCCACAGTCTTTTGGAAAGCCTGCAGCCCCGGAATCCCAAACTGTTCGTACATGGCAATCTGAGGCTTCACTGCCGGAATAATATCGCAGACCGCATCCACAATTCCCTTATTGTACTCCCAGATAGCGGAGCCAGCCGCCTCCAGAGTCTCTCCCTGCTCCTGTATGGCCTTGTCCAGAATAAATTTCGGCACATAGGACAGCATCGGGTCCAGTCCCACTACAATCGGAGCCTCTTTCTTCTTGATATTTTCTACTAATTTGTTAATCATTGGCTGTTTCCTCCTTATATTCGTATACAATTTTGCCGCCTACGATGGTGTAGAACACCCGGCCCTGCACTTTCGCACCATGGAATGGTGTATTTTTCCCCTTGGAAACAAAGGTGTTTTTGTCAATAACATATTCCGAATCCATATCTGCAATGGTGATATCTGCCGGCATCCCCACCGCCAGACTGCCTCCCGGCACACCGAGAATCCGGCAGGGATTCGTACTCATGTGCTCCACCAGCTGCATGGGCGTTAAATACCCTTTTTTTACCAAGTGTGTCACCGCCAAAGCATAGGCCGTCTCCGAGCCTACAATGCCAAAGGGCGCCTCGGCAATGGATTTTTTCTTTTCCTCCTCGCCATGAGGCGCATGGTCCGTGGAAATGGCCTCCATAACCCCCTCGGAAAGTCCCCGACGCAATTCTTCTACATCTGTAGAACTTCGTAATGGCGGGTTCATTTTATAATTGGCATCATCTGCCGGGATATCCTCATCGGTCATGGAAAAATGGTGTGGACACACCTCGCCGGACACTGGCAATCCTTCCTCTTTTGCCAGCCGAACCATGGAAACGCTGTCTTTTGTGGAGCAATGGCAGAGATGAAGCCTGACCCCTGTCTCCTTCGCCAGCAAAATATCCCTGGCAGCAATCACATCCTCCACCGCATTGGAAATTCCCGGAATCCCCAGTTCCTCTGCCTTCTTTCCGGCATTCATTGCCCCCTTGCCTGCCATATGAATGTCCTCGCAGTGAGCCAGTACCGGAATCCCCGCCCTGGCGGCTTCCTTCATGGCCTCCCGGTAAAGTCCGGAATCCATGACAGATTTGCCATCCTCACTGATGGCTTTGGCTCCCGCCTTTACCATACCGGCAATATCGGTGAGTTCCTGCCCCGTCTGCCCCTTCGTTACCGCTCCCACAGGATAGACATGAATATCACTGTCTCGTTCGGCAATGGCTAGTATCTGTCGAATCATTTCCGGACTGTCCGTAGCCGGTTTGGTATTTGGCATCGGGCACACCCCGGTAAAGCCGCCCCTGGCGGCAGCGGCCGTCCCGGTCTTTATGGTCTCCTTATAGGTAAAGCCCGGTTCCCGTAAATGCACATGCAAATCCAGAAAGCCCGGCATCACATACTTGCCAGCGGCGTCAATTATCGTTACATCCTCGTCACTCTCCTCTGGCCCACTATCCGACAAAAGGCTGCCTGTCATGGCAACCTTTCCATCCTTTACGTATATATCACATATTTCGTCGCGATGATTCGCCGGGTCCAGAAGGTGTCCATTTTTAATCCACAGGTTCAATGAATAAATCCACCTTTCCAAAATCATGTAAGTCAAAACTGTTCAACAGTCCTGTCTTTTCAATATCCTTGATTACTGCCTGATTGGTTATGACGCTGGCAATCTCGTCTTTGGGAACCCACTGGCTGTTATGCAGCTCCTCGGACAAAACCACGGTGTCTGTCTGGGCATCACACAAAAAAGCAATGCCTGTGGTGCAGATTTCCCCTGCAGTAAATCCCCAGGTATACAAAGGCTTATCCACCTGAACCGGAATGCCGGTTTTCTCTGCCACAATACGGGCTACTGCTCTCTCAGGGTTCTCGCCAAATTCCATCTCCCCATCAATAAATTCCCACTGATAGGGTTCAAAAATCCGATCGTCATACCATTTTTCCACTGCCAGAAAACTGTCCTTATACTGGACAATTCCCTTTACCAGAATACGAAATTTCCCCATAGCCAATCCTCCTCTTTTTCTATGGTGACCGATTGTTTGTTTCCTGTAACGTGCCTATTTGGCATTGATATAGCCTTTGGCCTTTAACAGCTCCGCCATCAGTACCGCTCCTCCTGCGGCACCCCGGACGGTATTGTGGGAAAGGCCTACAAACTTCCAGTCAAAATAAGCATCCTCTCTCAGCCGGCCAATGCTGACACCAAAACCATTTTCATAATTCACATCCAGCGCCACCTGTGGGCGGTTATCCTCCTCCAGATACTGGATAAACTGCTTTGGTGCACTTGGCAGCTGCAATTTCTGTGGTTCTCCGCTGAATCCGGTCAGCGCCTGAATCAGTTCTTCCTTCGTCGGTTTCTTAGCAAAGTTTACAAACACCGCCGCTGTATGTCCATCCAATACCGGCACACGAATACACTGGCTGGTAATCAGCGGGCCGTCGGCCTTTACAATCTGTCCATTCTCCACCTTCCCCCAGATGCGAAGCGGTTCCTGCTCACTCTTCTCCTCCTCGCCTCCGATATAGGGAATGATATTATGCTCCATCTCCGGCCAGTCCTGGAAGGTCTTGCCCGCACCGGAAATGGCCTGATAGGTAGTGGCCACAACCACGGTGGGCTCAAATTTCCTCCATGCCGTCAAAGCCGGCGCATAGCTCTGAATGGAACAGTTTGGCTTTACGCAAATAAATCCTCTTGTGGTGCCAAGACGTTTTTTCTGGCTTTCAATCACCTCGAGGTGTTCCGGATTTACCTCCGGGACAATCATCGGTACATCCGGCGTCCATCTATGTGCGCTGTTATTGGATACAACCGGGATTTCCGCTCTGGCGTAATCCTCCTCAATTTTCTTAATCTCTTCCTTTGTCATATCCACCGCACTGAATACAAAGTCCACTTCACTGCTGACTGCTTCTACATCGTTGACATTTTTTACAATAATCTTTTTCACGGCCTCCGGCATAGGACTCTGCATTTTCCAGCGTCCTCCCACAGCCTCCTCATAGGTTTTCCCTGCGCTTCTTGGGCTGGCCGCAATGGTCACAACCTCAAACCACGGGTGGTTCTCCAGCAAAGAGATAAACCGCTGTCCTACCATCCCTGTACCGCCAAGGATGCCTGCTCGCAATTTGTCACTCATCATATTCCTCCATCTTGCTTCATAGTCGTTATTATCATACTACATTTTCCACCGGATTTCAATAGCGTACTTTAGATGAAAAGGCTTTTAAACTGCGAAACACCCCGAGAATCGGGGTGTTTCACATCGTATAATAGGGTGGGAGTAGTGGCTACTGTGTAACCACTGTGATTATAATAACAGAAAAGTGTGGCATAATAAGGTCACATTTTCCTTTTTTTGCAAATTACTGTCTGGCCGCTCCTTCCTTTTCCCGGTATTTGCTGGGCGTCATGCCCATATTTTTCTTAAACTGCTTCATGAAAAAGGT
>JAFLTB010000063.1 GCA_022510605.1 Lachnospiraceae bacterium | reverse complement strand
GAAGTAACCTGCATTGTTATCTGCCGGATCACCTGCGGTAAACTCGATGTTGTATTTCTTATCCCCCGCATTGGCAAGATCTAATGTCTTTTCAACAAACTCACCCTGAAGCTTACCTACCGTGTAGTTATCAAAAGATACATAATAGGAAACCGCATCGTTCATAATCAGACGATCGTAAGCGATAACCGGTACCTTTGCCTCAGCCGCTTCGTTCATAGCCGTATTGAGAGCTTCACCATCAATAGCAGCAATTATAAGAAGATTCACACCGTCAGCCAACATGTTCTGGATATCATTTACCTGTCTGTCGGCATCATTGTCTGAATAGGTAAGAATGGTCTCATAGCCTGCTGCCTTAAACTGCTCGTCCAGATATGCACCGTCACGATTCCAACGCTCCAGAGACTGTGTCGGCATGGAAATACCGATTTTTCCACCTTCACTCGTTGTTGTCGTTGAGTTGTCTGTCCCTGCATCCGTACCGGAGTTGGAACTGGAATCGGAACTACAGCCGACCATAAGAGTTGCCACCATTGCAACGCTCAACAAAATGCTAAGTAACTTTTTTTTCATACAAAAAACCTCCTGTCACAATAAAAATTTGGACCACCATATCAATATATATGATGATCATAGTTCAAGTTTTCACTATACTCCGTATTATAGCATATAATTTTTCAAATGTATATTACTTTTTTCCATAAATTTTATTTTCTTCTAATCTTTTCTAATTAGTATTCCTACCCATAGGATACCGCCATTCTCCTCTGGATACAGTTTTCGGAAGTTATCATATATTTTTTGTTTTGGGGAGATTGTTTTGCAATCACTAACAGAAAAAAAGGACACTTTTCCATCAATTCGCAGAAAAGTGTCCTTGGGGGATTTTCCCGTACATTTCCTTCTATAATCTCGCAAACCGCCGAATTTTCGCTGTTTTTTAGCCAAGGCTCTTCAAAGTCGGGAACAACAGCACGTCCCGAATCGCCGGCGAATCCGTCATCATCATCACCATGCGGTCAATACCAAATCCGATACCTCCCGTGGGCGGCATGCCGATACACAGTGCGTTGAGGAAGTCCTCATCAATGCTGTTGGCCTCCTCATCTCCCTTGGCCTTCAAAGCCTCCTGGGCTTCAAAGCGGGCACGCTGGTCAATCGGGTCGTTTAACTCCGAATAGGCATTGGCCATCTCCCAGCCGTTCATGAAAAATTCAAACCGCTCTACATACTCCGGATTGTCCGGCTTTTTCTTTGTCAGCGGAGAGATTTCAATCGGATGGTCCATGACAAAGGTTGGCTGAATCAGATGCTCCTCCACATACTCCTCAAAGAGGAGACTCAGAATATCACCCTTTTCATGGCGCTCCTCATACTCAATGTGGTGTTTGTCCGCCAACGCCTTAGCCTCTTCTGTGGTCTTTATCTCATTGAAATCAATATTCGCATATTTTTTTACGGCGTCCACCATGGTAATCCGCTCAAATGGCCTGGACAAGTCCATCTCATGCTCTCCATAACGGATGACCTCCGAACCGGTAACCTCTTTTGCCACATAACGGTACATATTTTCCGTCAAATCCATCATGCCGTGGTAATCGGTGTAGGCCTGGTACAACTCCATCAGGGTAAACTCCGGATTATGTCTCGTGTCCAGTCCCTCATTACGGAAGACCCGGCCAATCTCATATACCTTTTCCAGACCGCCCACAATCAGACGTTTCAAATATAACTCCAGGGAAATCCGCAGATGCAAATCCTCTCCCAACGCATTATAATGGGTATCAAAAGGTCTCGCAGCCGCACCGCCGGCATTCTGCACCAACATCGGCGTCTCCACTTCCATAAATCCCTGATTGTCCAGGAAATTACGGATACTGCGGATTACCTTGGAGCGCTTCACAAAGGTATCCTTAACTTCCTGGTTCATAATCAAATCCACGTACCGCTGGCGGTAACGCATATCGGTATCCGTCAGACCATGGAATTTCTCCGGCAAAATCTGAAGACTCTTTGACAGCAGGGTGACCTCCGAAGCATGAATGGAAATCTCTTCTGTCTTTGTCTTGAACACCTCGCCGGTAATGGCAAGAATATCTCCTACGTCATACTTTTTGAAATCTTTATATGGCTCCTCGCCAATACTGTCCCGTGCCACATAGGCCTGAATATTTCCCTGTAAATCCTGAACATTACAGAAGGAGGCCTTTCCCATTACCCGCTTAAACATCATACGGCCGGCAACCGTCACGGTCTTGCCCTCTAACTCTTCATAGTTTCCCTTTATCTCCAGGGAGTGGTGTGTCACCTCGCACCGGGTAATTACAAAAGGATCTTTTCCCGCCTCCTGTAAATTCGCCAATTTCTCCCTTCTGACCTTCAATAACTGATTTATATCTTCTGCCACTTTTTCATGCCCTCCAAAAAATACGGTATTCTGCCGCCATTACTTAATTCTTGTGAAAATCCAAGATTTCATATCGAATAATTCCTGCCGGTGTCTCCACCTCTACAGTGTCACCCGTCTGAGCGCCAATCAACGCTTTGCCCACCGGAGACTCATTGGAAATCTTGCCCTGGAGACTGTTGGCCTCTGTAGAGCCCACAATCTTGTATTTCATCTCTTCGTTAAATTCCAAATCCTTAATCGTCACTGTGCTGCCCACGTTGATTACACCGGAATCCATATCCTCATCCACAACGACTTCGGCTTTCTTTAAAATCTTATCAATTTCCTCAATGCGCTGCTCGATGTCCCGCTGCTCCTCTTTGGCCGCATCGTACTCCGCATTCTCCGATAAATCTCCCAGTTCCCTCGCTTCTTTGATTTTCTGTGCCACCTCTCTGCGTCGGTTGACCTTTAACTCATGTAACTCTTCCTCCAACGCCTTCAAGCCTTCATACGTCAGAATATTTTTCTTTGCTTCCGCCATGGGTATTACCTCCTACGAATTTAACATCATTTTATTATAGCCCAACATCCCCCACTTGTCAATCTCCGGCTGCTTCTGACATTTCTGGCCTACGGCTTCCTCTGGCATTTCCGGCCCGACAGCTTGCCCTTCATTCCTTTACTTTCCCTGTACTTTATGTTAGAATTATATATAAATAGCATTTTTTATCGGTTACTACCCAATTCAGAGTTGTAGAAAACAAGGGGGATTTTATGATTATACAGCACAATATGGCTGCCGTGAATGCGATGACGCAGCTTGGCATAACGAATGCAAACTTAAGAAAATCGACAGAACGACTGTCTTCCGGTTACCGGGTCAACCGTGCGGCAGACGATGCGGCCGCACTGACAATTTCGGAAAAGAAACGTTCACAAATACGGGGACTTGAGCGCGCCGCAAAAAACGCAGAGGATGGCGTCGGTTTTGTCCAGACCGGGGATGGCGCCATGGACCAGATGGAAAGTATACTGCATCGAATGAGGGAACTTACAATCCAGTCACTGAATGATGCCGTATATACACCGCAGGACCGGGCGGCGATGCAGGCAGAGTTTGATGAGCTGCAAAGTGAGATTGACCGGATTAATAATCAGACAGAATTTAATACACTGCCAGTATTTGAGCATTATGCAGATACATATTCAAGTTTTAGCGGAAACCGAATCTGGAGCCAGGACCAGATACATACCATTGATGACACCAATCAGTCCCTTACTATCAAATACAAAACAGAGGAAGACGGACCGGAAAAAGAAATCACTCTTACCGTTCCCAAAGGCAGTTATACAACACAGGAGCTAATGGACGAAATAGATGACATCGTCATGGCCCTGGGAGAGGCATCGGATGGGCTGTATCTGGAATATACGGATGCTCATACATGTAATATGGTACTTCAGGACGGCGCAGAGATACTGGAGGTGACAGGCGGGTTATCCTATCTCTTCTTTGACCAATATGGAGGAAGCCAGGTTGGTTCCCTTATCGGAACCACGATTTTTGACCCGAACTTTGCACTGGAGATTAATCAGGAAAATAATGAATTGAAATTTACCATTGAATACTTTGATGGCACAAAAAAAGATGTTGAACTTCTCATTGACGAGGGATATTATACCCGAAGTGATATGATTGACTATCTGAACGAAAAACTTGCCGGCACTGGAATGACTGCCAAGGAGTATGGAGATTATTCGATACAGGTAGGGGGAGAGGACGGAATTATTACCGGACTGAAGGGAAATATGTTCAAGATTGACGATGAGGGACAGACCATCATGATTTCCGTGTTTTATGACAATACAAAATACGGAAGTGTAACACATACCTCATCGGTGTTTACCGGTGGCGCTGTGCTTGTCAGCAACAGCCAGGATACCGAATGCAACCGTTTTACCATTGACGACAGCAATAATATACTGAAAATACGGGTGGGAACAGATGATACGGCGCCATATGCAGAGATTCAACTGGAAAACAAACAGTATACAATGAAGGAAATGATTGTCGAACTGCAGAAAAAACTGGATGCGGCAGGGCTTGGCGTAACCGTGGCATCCTATGGTCCGCAGAAAAGCGATACGGTTTCACAGAACGGCAACCAATACTCTTTTTATGGCATAAAAATCACTTCCAATAAGGCAGGCACCGACATCCGCATTGACTTCGATGAGCAGGGAAGTACTGCATACGATACACTGTTTGTCAAACGGGTTTATACAGATGAGGGTAAGGAGACAGATGTGGCGATGGGAAGGGATAATTACACCAGTCCTACTCTGACCGGTGGAAGAATCTTTGGGACAGATAATATCCCGGCTGTCATCGACAACTCCAACAACTCCTTTGTGCTGCATGTGGCAGAGATGGGAACCGATGGAAAGAAAACGGAAGGCAATTACACCATCCGGCTCACAGAGGGCACATATGACACAATGGAGGATATAATTGCCGAAATTAATAAACAGATTGCAAACGGTCCGGTGGGAATTAACGGCAAAATACAGGCAGTCAATTATGGTGGCGCCATACGGTTCCGGGCAGCAGATACGAATCGGACAGTGACATCGATTACCTTTGCCGACCAGAGTTCCAAGGGATACAATGCGCTCTTTGTGGGAGAAGAAACCACATATTCCACAGAAATAGTGAAATCCTCTGGCAATCCGCCGACGCTGGAACTGGATGAACTGGGCGACCCAGTGATAATTGACGATACGAATGACAACCTAATCGTCTCAGTAGGCGGCGAGGACCGGGAAGTAACTCTGCCTCATGGCCAGATGTCCCCGGAAGAACTGGCAGAAATACTCACCCAGCTGTTGAAGGGACAAGCGGAAACTGACGCAAAGGGATATACAGGAGCCGGAACAGGAGATACCCAAAGCACAACCAAAAGTTATAGCGGTTCGGGGAAAACCAATCCCCCTACTACGATTAAGTGTGATGCAAACGGAAAAGGCGGGGCACAGGACGGCTCGACCACAGTAACCGGAGGAGAGCCCGCCAGGTATACCGTCCCGGTTACTCTGTCGAGCACTACTGTAATTGACGATGATAACAGGCAGTTTAGAATCAATGTAAATGGAACCGATTATGAAATCGAGCTGAACAAAGGATCTTATTCCAGAGACCAGCTGGCAAAGGAATTTCAGGAAAAACTGAATGCTGCAATTACCAAGGGTGCCGATAAAGTAACTGTGTCCCTTCAAAGTAATAAGTTAGTATTTGAGACAAACAATGCGGGCAGTGGAATGCATATGCAGTTTAGCACGGATTCCTCTACCTTCCTGAAAAGTCTCAGCGTGAATGAGACAACGGCATCCATGACGACAAAATCTCTTCAGAGTTCTTTCCAAATTGACAGCAGCAGCAATCTCTTTACAATGAACGTGGACGGCAAAACCGTTACGGTGACGCTGGATGCGGGCAAATACACTCCCTCCTCTTTTGCTTCCATGCTTGAAAGGAAACTGAGGGAACAAGGCGCCGGCGTTTCGGTTACAACCAGCGGCAGTGCTCTCCGCTTCGTAACGGATGCAAAGGGAGATGGTGCGTCTGTCTCCCTGGATACAGGCAATTGTGGCAGTGCAGGTACGGCAATGTTTGGAGAACAGATAAGCAGGACACCGGCAACAGCTACTCTGTCACCAGCACTGCCGACTTCAACCACCAATCGCACCAGGATTAATGACGACGCTAAATTTACCGTGCAGGTTACACAGGGTGGCTCTACTACGACAATCGATATAGATATTCCTAAAAGAGACGGCGGCTATACCAATGAGCAGCTACGGGATGAACTGAACCGGCAGCTGCAGGGGAAGGGTGTCAGCGCAAAACTTACAGGCAACAGTCTGATATTTACCTCAACGGCCAGTGGCAAGGATGTTTCAGTCAATGTAACCGGATATGTGACTACCACATCAAAATCGCCGGATATCGAGGCTTCTGTTGATCCCAACACAGGACGGCTTGTGCTCCAGAACACCTCTAACAATGCTACGGTATCCGTCCAGCCATCTGCGGATTCTGCTGTTTTGCAGCCGATTCCCCATCGCCAGACATATTTGCCGAAGACACCCGTGGAGGGAAGCATTGACCAGGCTAAATACACACTGAATACGAGCCCTGACATAACGATTCCGGAACCAACTAAAATTTCAGATTACAACAAAACCTTTAAATTTATATATGTTACGCCAAACGGCGGGACAAAAAATATAAGCATTGAACTGGCGGAAGGGACATATAGCCGTCAGGAACTGCAGAATGCCCTTCAGCAAAAACTAAATGAAGCACTGGGCAGCGGGGAGCTAAATGTATCCATTTCCGCTGATGGAATTAACATAACAGCGGAACATTATGGAAAGGACTATTATCTTTCAAACATGGAAGGCGGTTTTTATGAATACGTGCTGAGAGGAACAGCGGTACGCGGTTCTGACGAAAAGGTGGAACTTGCGGCCGGAAAGCAGGTTGTAAAGGATACATATATTGCCGGCAGAAAGGACGTCCGGAACAAAGACAGTAAGATACAGCCAGGCATCAATGATTCGCTGAGCATCGATGTTACAATCAATGGAGATGTATATACGCTGGAAATGACTTTGGACCCCGGAAATTATAATTCGAAGGAACTTGTAGCACAGCTTCAGAAAAAACTGGATGAGCAGTTAGAGGCAGCAGGCCTTCCTACCGGCTTAATTCTGGCCGGAGTAGGCACCTTTGACACCGGAGTAGCCGGTGCCGATGACAAAAATTCCCTGTTTTTTTACGTTAATTCAGATATTGAATTGGACGACGGGGACTATCGGATTGATGGTCTGGGAGGCACAGCACTATTTGAAATCTTTTATAAAACAGAAGGAGACCTCATCCCCTCTTATCTGACGGGAATGAAGGACATCTCACAGGGAGTGGAAATCCTCCCGAATGAGAATACCTTTACCATTGATGTGGATGGCACAACTTACAGTTATACCATACCCGAAGGCAGTTATACATGTGAGGAATTTCTGGAGATACTGGAAAAGGTTTTTGACGATCCGAACGCCTTTCTGACTCCGTCTTTATCGGGAAATGCGCTCAAGATTTCATACGAAAAGATGGGGGAGCATACCATTGGAAATATACAGGGGCCTGCAAAGGACATATTTTTCTATGATATAGAAGGACGCACAGGATATAATTCCGAATTAACACTTCAGATTGGAGCGAATGAGAACCAAGGTACAAAGTTGGAAAGATTTAGCATGAGTACAATGAGCATGGGAATCAATTCCATTACAATCAGCGGATACAAGTATGCGAATAAGGCACTGCAGCGACTGGATGGTGCATTGAATTATCTAAATACAGCCAGAAGCAAATATGGAGCGAAGCAGAACCGGCTGGAATATACGATAAAGGGCAATGAAAATACAGCTGAAAATCTTCAGGCTTCAGAATCCAAGGACCGGGATGCAAATATGGCAGATGAAATGGTTCAGCATGCAAAATCCCAAATACTGCAGCAAACAGGATCCGCCATGCTGACACAGGCAAATCAGCATACCCAAAGAGTTCTTTCGCTGCTGAACGGGTAAATGGTAAAATTTACTGAGTTTTTGTAAAATGTAATAAACGGAGCCAAAAGTACCCCGGACGCAGGCAGAATCCCTGGCCGGGGCACTTTCCTTTCACATAACACTCTTTTATCCCACAAACTCCATCATGGCTGCGTCCTTATCCTTTTCATCTTCATCAGTTCTGACAACGATATATCTGTACTTTTCGGCTATCTCTCCTGTCAAAGTATTGTTCTGCATGTCCTCCCAATTTTTATCCGAAATAACGCACTCCGTATATGGATAACCAGCCAACGCCGTCTCATCTGTAGTTGGCCCCACCACCAGAGTCACACGAATTGGATAGTAGTTGCTGGAATCAAAGACATTTCCGGTAACAGTAGGATTCACCACGCCCCGAAGCAGTATCGTAACATAGTTTTTCTGTTCATCCTTACTGTTGAGCTTCCCATCATTAAGGGACTGGTTATTCTTAAAGGTATTACCCTTAATCACGCAGTCTTTCCAGTTCAGGACACGCACAGACGCATTGTAGGTGCCATCAATCTCATTATTGTAGAACTGCACATTCTCATGATATAACTGGGTATCACCTTCCGCTGAATAGGTATGGCTTCCTATCGCTGTTCCAATATTCTTAAAGGTATTGTTACGGACATAAATGTCTTTGCATGTGGTCTTATCATGGGTGGACCAGTCATAATTAAAACCGTTGGTCTTTTCATCCGTTCCATCCACGTTGATGCACTCCTTATAGCTCTTGGAATCATATGGTGTGAATCCCTCAAAATGACAGTTTTCCACTATGACATTCTGAGAAGAATTTAACTCAATAAAATGGGAGCCATACTGGTTCAAAAAGTTGATACCCCGGAGAGTAATATTTTTAGCATGTCCCATCACAAGTCCCATGGCATTTTTTGTATTACGGCAGTCAATCTTTACGGTACCGGTTCCAATGATTTTTACGTCATGGGAGCCATTATAGCCGCTGACGGTCATTTGAGTTCCATCCTTCGACGGCGGCACCAGAGTGAATAGGGATTTGGCATAACTTATATCCGTGGCCGTGGTGCCCTGCTTGTTAAATACAACACCGTCCTTTAAGTTCAGTGTGACATTGGACGGGATACAGATATTATTCGTTACATTATAGGTACCTGCCTCCACGGTAATGGTGCCGCCTCCCGCATATTCCAGCTGTTCCATATAGGAGCGGAATACATAATAGGTCTTTTTTGCATTATAATTGGAAGCCTCGGTGTAGTGCTCCCGGTACGGCACGGAATTTACTGTCAGAGTAAAGTTCTTATCCGTTTTATTCTGGAAATAAAATACCCTGGCACTGTCATTGGTGATAAAATAATGGGTCACATTGGCAATGGTATTGTTCTGCCATGCAGATATATAGCTGTTGCCAATGCTGGAAGGCAGTTTGGCAAAACTGCTGCCCCCTCCATAGTTCACTGCTGTACCAAATTTCATAGTATAGTGACAGCCGTTAAAGGTATTGCCGGTTACTGTTGGATTTTTCAATCCGTAACCAATAAGATAACAGTCCGCTTTTGTATCTTTTGTGGTCTGCTTCATGGTATTGGAGGTAATGGATGGCGCTTTCCATCCAATGGCATAAACCGCTCCCTTGGTAGGGTTGGTAAATACATTGCCGGTAATCTTAATTCCCGTCTGGTAGTACACCTTTTTCTTAGGAGTTACATATTTGACGGAGCCAATACCGGTCTCCTGATTGTAAAAATAGTTTTTGTTTATGGTAATGTTATCATTTGGCGTATTGTCCAGTTTACTCCATTTTCCACTGAATTCATTGGTATAGGAGTTAATGGTCTCAAGACGGACGGCCATCTGGTTGGAAAGTCCCGCCTTGCTGATACCCTTATAAAATTTACAGCCGGTGAGAGTCACATTTTTCGAACCCTCAACCCAGACATAACTTCCTCCATTTTTATTTTTAAAATGTATATTCTTAATGGTCAGTCCACTGGCATGAGCCGCATAAACGGCCGTGGCTCCGCTTACCTTTCCCATATCAATGGTTACCTTTCCGCTTCCGGTAAGACTGACATTTTTGGAGGCTTTATAATCTGCCACTTTCCGCTTCTGCTTGGATTTTTTTGTGGAAATAGTCTGAAAAATAAACTTGGTGGCCTTTAACTTCTTTGTGCCGGTTTTATCCGTCTTCACCAGCTTTACTCCATTTTTCAAACGAATCGTCACATTGGAAGGCACATAAAGTGTGGCTGGAATTTTATACTTTCCCTTTTTCAAGGTCAGTGTACCGCCGCCGGTTTTTCCTAACTTTTCCAGATACGAACTCAGCATATAATACTGCTTCGTATTTTTATTATACCCCTCTTCTTCCTGATAGGATTCTTCCACTGGCACCGTCTTAGGCGTCACAGTAAAACTTTTCTTTTTTGCCGCCTCCGATGGCATAGCAGATAAAAACACGCATACACATGCAAACATCACTATCATCAGTATTTTTTTCCCTGTAGTCGATTTCATCTGATCCCTCCGTTTTACTCATATGTTCCACAACAGAATCTAGTATAACGGCAAAGTTTGTCATTTTATTGCTAGCATTATTATTATTTGAAAAAAATTTTTTGTGATTCCTATAAAAGCATTGCATTTGTTTTTATGGGGGCAAAATAGATAAACAGAGTAAAAATAAGAGAAAGAATCCAATCAGCGAGAACCTTAACGCATAAGCGTTGCCGGTTCGAGTCGATTGGATTCTTTCTCTTATTTGTTAAAACTTTTTATTCTATTTTGCAGCCCGCTCTGCTAATGCTTCATATTTAGCTTTAGCGTCCTTCTCTGCCTTCGCAAACAACGCTTTGGCACGCTCTGGGTTTGCGCGGGACAGACGGTTGTAACGAACCTCACCCATAATGAAGTCCTGATAACTTCCCTTAGGCTCTTTGGAGTCTAAGATGAATGGATTCTTGCCTTCCTCTGCCAGCAGCGGATTGTAGCGGAACAGATGCCAGTAACCGGACTCTACCGCTTTCTTCTCCTCTGCCTGTGCGCTCTTCATACCGCCCTTGATACCATGGTTGATACATGGAGCGTATGCAATAATCAGCGATGGGCCTGGATACGCCTCTGCCTCTACAAATGCTTTCATCATCTGATTCATATCTGCACCCTGGGCAATCTGTGCCACATAGATGTAGCCATAACTCATGGCAATGCCGGCAAGGTCTTTTTTCTTCACGTCCTTACCACCAGCTGCGAACTGTGCAATCGCACCGGTTGGGGTAGCCTTGGAAGCCTGTCCGCCGGTATTGGAGTAAACCTCGGTATCGAATACCAGTACATTTACATCCTGGCCGCTTGCCAGTACATGGTCAAGTCCGCCGTAACCGATGTCGTATGCCCATCCGTCACCACCAAGAATCCACTGGGATTTCTTTGCAGCGAAATCTTTTAACTGTAAAATAGTCTTGGCATTTTCATTTTCACAGCCACATGCCTCAATAGCAGCAATCATTTCTTTGGTTGCCTTAGCGTTGGCACCGCTGTTTTCTATCGTATCCAGATATGCCTGGAGTTTTTCTTTTACGTCTTCCTTCTCTGCCACCTTCAGAAGTTCTTCTACTGCTGTTACTACCTTGGCTCTGTTAGCTCTCTGGCCCAGATTCATACCAAAGCCGTACTCCGCATTGTCCTCAAACAGAGAGTTTGCCCATGCCGGACCTTTGCCCTCGTGGTTTACGGTATATGGTGATGCCGGTGAAGAACCACCCCAGATGGAAGAACATCCGGTTGCATTGGCAATATACATTCTGTCACCGAACAGCTGCGTCATCAACTTAGCATATGGAGTCTCACCACATCCACCGCAGGCGCCGGAGAACTCTAACAGCGGCTGTTTGAACTGGCTTCCCTTTACGGTTGTCTCAGCAAATTTATCCAAAACAGCGGCCGGTGCATCAAAGGTTACACCGTACTCAAACATTGCCTGTTGGCTGTGTCCTTCATCGTATGGCACCATGGTAAGAACATCATTCTTCATGTTACCAGGACATACATTGGCACAGGAACCACATCCGGTACAGTCATCAGCGGATACACTCATGACAAATTTCACGCCGTCCACGCCTTTCAAATCTACTGCTTTGTTTTCCGGTGCTTTTGACAGCTGCTCAGCGTCCATAGCAACCGGACGGAGGCAGGCATGCGGACATACATAGGAACAGAAGTTACACTGAATACATCCTTCTGGATTCCACATCGGAACATCCACTGCCACACCACGTTTTTCATAAGCGGCAGAACCGGATGGCAATGTACCATCGGCATATTCGGTAAAGGCAGATACCGGCAGATCGTTACCGGTCTGGCTGTTAATCGCATTCTGAATGGTGTTGACATAGTCCACTAACTGCTTTCTGTCACCGGAAACAGTGATGGTCAGGTCTTCATCCGGCGCATTTTTCCAGGAATCCGGAATCTCAATTTTCTGATAATTCTTGGCACCAGCCTCGATAGCGTCATGATTCATCTTAACGATGTCATCACCCTTCTTGGAATAGGAAGCGGTAGCTGCATCCTTCATGTACTGGATGGCATCCTCCTCCGGAATAATACCGGAGATAGAGAAGAAGGCCGACTGAAGAATTGTATTGATACGGCCGCCCAGACCAATTTCCTTACCCAGTTTGAAACCGTCAATGGTATAGAAATTGATATTGTGCTCTGCCATGTATCTCTTTACCTGGCCTGGCAGATGTTTCTCCAAATCCTCCATATCCCATGCACAGTTCAACAGGAAGGAACCGCCATCCTGCAAATCCTGAACCATGTTGTATTTTCTTACATAAGCCGGCATGTGGCAGGCCACGAAATCTGCTTTGTTAATCAGATAGGTAGATTTAATCGGGCTGTCTCCAAAGCGCAGGTGAGAAATAGTAACACCACCGGACTTTTTGGAGTCATAGTCAAAGTATGCCTGGGCATATTTGTCTGTGTGGTCACCGATAATCTTAATGGAGTTTTTGTTAGCTCCTACTGTACCGTCGGCGCCCAGTCCCCAGAACTTACAACTTGTGGTTCCCTCTGGAGCTGTAATCGGGCTCTCTGTTCTGTCAAGGGACAGATTGGTTACATCGTCTTTGATGCCGATGGTAAAAACTTTCTTTTCTGTATTGTTGTATACTGCAATGATGTCTGCTGGAATGGTATCCTTGGAGCCTAAGCCGTAACGTCCGCCGTATACCGGAACACTGTCAAACTTAGTACCCTTCAAAGCAGAAACTACATCTAAGTACAGCGCCTCGCCCTGAGCACCTGGCTCCTTGGAGCGGTCTAATACGCTAATCTGTTTTACGGTATCCGGAAGTGCGTCAACCAGATGCTTTGCACTGAATGGACGGAACAGGCGAACTTTTACAAGACCTACCTTCTCGCCCCTGCTCATCAGGTAATCAATGGTCTCCTCTGCGGTATCGCAGACAGAACCCATGGCAATGATAACCTTCTCTGCATCCGGTGCACCATAATAGTTAAACAGTTTATAATCCGTACCAATTTTTGCATTAACCTTGTCCATATACTTCTGGGTCAGTTCCGGCACTGCATCATAATACTTGTTGCAGGCCTCTCTTGCCTGGAAGAAAATATCCGGGTTCTGTGCTGTACCACGCTGTACCGGATGCTCCGGATTCAGAGCACGGTCACGGAAGGCCTGAACGGCATCCATGTTGCACATTTCCTTCAAATCATCGTAATCCCAGATTTCAATCTTCTGAATCTCATGGGAAGTACGGAAACCGTCAAAGAAGTGCATAAACGGAACTCGTCCTTCAATTGCGGTCAGATGGGCAACGGCGCCCAAATCCATAACCTCCTGAACATTGCCGGAACAAAGCATCGCAAAACCGGTCTGGCGACAGGCATATACGTCCGAGTGGTCGCCGAAAATGGATAATGCGTGGCTGGCCAATGCTCTGGCTGTTACATGAACAACCCCTGGAAGTAACTCACCGGCAATCTTGTAAAGGTTTGGAATCATAAGAAGCAATCCCTGGGATGCCGTGTAAGTAGTTGTTAATGCTCCTGCCTGCAAAGAACCGTGAACAGCACCGGCTGCTCCTCCTTCAGACTCCATTTCCGACATCATAACAGTCTGTCCGAAAATGTTCTTTCTTCCCTGAGTAGCCCACTGGTCTGTGTAATCAGCCATCGGGGAAGACGGTGTGATTGGATAGATTGCTGCTGCTTCCGTAAACGCATAGGATACGTGAGCGGCGGCGGTATTTCCATCCATGGTTTTCATTTTTCTAGCCATTTTAATCTATGTCCTCCTTAAATTTTTTTCATTATTCTATTTTATCACTTCAATATCAAAATGTAAAGGCAAAAAAAGCATTGACATTTTCTTTGTATTATTGTACTATATGCTTAGTACAATAAGTTTTTTGCAAAATGCAGAAAGGAGGTATCGGATGCCCTGGGATTTATCCAATGACCGGCCAATCTACCTGCAGTTGACAGAACAGATTAAGCAGCAGATTCTCTCGGGAAAATATAACTGCGGTGACCATTTCCCTCCGGTACGGGAACTGGCCGCTGAGGCCGCAGTGAACCCCAATACCATGCAGAGGGCCCTGGCTGCCCTGGAGCAGGAGGGACTGTTAATCAGCAGCCGCACCGCCGGTCGTACCGTGACCACAGACCAGTCCCTGATTCATGAAATGCGGGAGGAACTGGCATCACAGATTTATACCGGGTTTCAGCAATCCCTGGCCCGTCTCGGCTATACCGAGGAAGAAATCAGGGAATTTATCAACAAAAGGGTGTGATAAAAAATTGCACCCGGCAATGAGCGCTGCGCTCTGCGAACCGCTCGTGTACCAACAAAAAACGCCTGTATGGCAGATTGGAGTATATTATGATTCTACTGGAAGCAAATAACCTAAGCAAAGCTTTCGGGGCCGCCAAGGCGCTGGATTCCATCAATTTGACACTGGAATGCGGCAAAATTATCGGTCTGTTAGGCCCCAACGGCAGTGGAAAAACCACGTTTTTAAAAATCATTAACGGCCTGTTAGTGCCTACTGCCGGCACGATTAAAATCGGAGGAGAGGAGCCAGGCATTCTTACCAAGCAACACATCTCCTACCTTCCCGATACCACCTTCTTCCCGAAATGGATGAAGGTCACCAATCTTTTTGATTATTTTCAGGATTTTTATCTGGACTTTGACCGGGCCAAGGCAAGGGAAATGCTGCAGCGCCTGGACATTCCGGAAAGCATGAGGCTTAAACATATGTCAAAAGGCACTCTGGAAAAAGTACAGCTGGTTCTCACCATGAGCCGCGACGCCAACCTCTATTGTCTTGACGAGCCGATAGGAGGAGTGGACCCGGCCACCAGAGATTACATTTTACAGACGATTATCAACAACTACAGCGAGGAAGCTTCCGTCCTGATTTCCACCCACCTGATTGCGGATGTGGAAAATGTGCTGGACGATGTGATTTTTCTCCAACAGGGACAAATCCGGCTTCATTCCTCGGTGGACAGCATCCGTGAAAAAGAGGGTGCGTCCGTGGATTCACTGTTCAGGGAGGTGTTCAGATGTTAAGAAAATGTATCAAGCATGAATGGCTCGCCACTGCGAGAAGCTTTCTTCCAATGTTTGCCTTTATTATTATACTGACGCCAATTTTCAGTATTATCATGAAATTAAATATCTCTGAGGATATAATGGTCCTCAACTTTTTTAAACCTATGGGCATTTTCGGCTTTATCGTAATGATTATCGCTATTTACATCGCTACCTTTATCTTTGTGATAACCCGCTTTTACCGGACGACAGCCACCTCGGAGGCTTATCTCACCTTTACTCTGCCGGTAAGCACACATCATATCCTGTTGTCCAAATGGCTGGTGGCTGTTTTCTGGCAGGTAATTGCTGCTATTCTGGCCATCTGCTCCATTTTGGCTATGACCTTTATTACAGAGGTGTGGACGCCATCGGAAGCCCTGCATTTCATTGAAGATATCTTCTCTTTTGCCGTAAAGGATACCAGTATTATCAAATGGATGCTTCTGTTTGGTCTCTCCCTTCTCATCCAGTCAGCGGCTGGCACACTGCAGTTTTACTGCTCTATCATCCTGGGACAATTAGTAAGGAATCACCGCATCCTGGCCAGCATCGGTATTTATATGGCAATTTATGTTGCTTTGCAGTTTATAGGCATGCTGTTTTTGATGCCGCTTTTCCTGTTTAATATCGATGATTATTACACTATAACGATTTATATCTCTATCATTGAAAATGTCCTGCTTAGCGGCGTGTTCTACTTTGTCACCGCCTGGGTTATGAAGAAGCATTTGAATGTTCAATAGGTAAACAGGCTTAAAAAATAAGAGAAACCATCCAATCGATTCGAACCGGCAACGCTTACGCGTTAAGGTTCTCACTGATTGGATTCTTTCTCTTGGTTTAACTCTGTTTATGCGGGCTGTTTCTCCCAAAACAAAGGCCGGCAATGATGTAAGAATTGGGTTCTATGGGCGGACGGAGTTATAAAGTTCTGTACTTTTGCAACCAAAACACTGGGAGTCAAAAAGCGACGATATAATGCTCTTTCTTATTATGAACCAAAAATATTTCTATTATAAACAACGAACTCTGCGTCCAGCGAGTTGGCTTATATGTTAAGTCAGGGAAAACCACGAATCAGCGAGAACCTTAACGCGTAAGCGTTGCCGGTTCGAGTCGAT
>JAFLTB010000062.1 GCA_022510605.1 Lachnospiraceae bacterium | reverse complement strand
ATTGACATTGCCGCTTTTAGCGGCAAGTCCTTTTTACACAAAAATACAGTTTATTTACAAAACACGTAAACTCAAGAAAGGTTGATTTACTTTCCAAAATCAGATATACTAATAGTATTCTTAAAATAGAATTGTGAGGGAACATATATGGAGCGTTCAAATGAAGAAAGCATCATGGACATTATCCGCAAACTAAATGAAACCGACTACATCAATCCGGAAGACATTCCCGGCATTGAACTTTATATGGATCAGGTAACCACGTTTATGGATGAGCATTTAGCCTCCTGTAAGCGTCTTGACGACGACAAAATCCTGACCAAAACCATGATTAATAACTATACCAAAAATGATTTACTGCCGCCTCCGGTGAAGAAAAAATATTCCAAAGAGCATATGTTTTTGCTGGTTTTTCTGTACTATTTTAAAAATGTACTCTCCATCAATGACATACAGAAAATTTTTACTCCTCTGACAGAAATGTTCTTTAACAACAAATCCAGGGACGTATCCTTGGAGGATATTTACCGGGCGATTTTCAAAATGGAGCGAATCCAGACAGACAACCTTACCAAGGATATTTTACGGCGGTTTAAGGCTTCCCAGGAACTTTTTCCCTCTGCCCGCAGCGAGGAGGAAGCCGATTTTCTCTCCCGCTTTGCCTTTATCTGTCTGTTAAGCTTTGACGCTTACTTAAAAAAACAACTGGTGGAACGGATGATTGATGAGACACTCTCCGATTCCGGAAAGGATAAATAGGTTTTATTATGAAGGACTTACTGGCAGGATTAAACGACAAACAGAAAGAAGCGGTTCTCCATTTTGAGGGACCGCTCCTTATTTTGGCCGGGGCCGGTTCCGGGAAAACAAGAGTATTGACTCACCGCATCGCCTGGCTCATTGAAAATCAGGATATCAATCCCTATCACATTCTGGCACTGACCTTTACCAACAAAGCCGCCAGAGAAATGCGGGAGCGGGTGGATTCCATTGTGGAATACGGCGCATCCAATATCTGGGTGAGCACCTTCCACTCCACCTGTGTCCGGATTCTGCGCCGCTATATTGACCATTTGGGCTACGACAGAAACTTTACCATTTACGACAGCGACGACCAGAAAACCCTGATGAAGGATATTTGTAAGCATCTGAATATTGACACCAAAAAATACCGGGAGCGAACCTTCCTGAATACCATTTCCGCCGCCAAAGACGAACTGAAAACTCCGGAGCAGTACGCCGCAGAGGTGGAAAAGGAATACAACAAAAAAATCTTTGGCACCGTTTACAAGGAGTATCAGAAACGGCTGAAGCAAAACAATGCGTTAGATTTCGACGACCTGATTATGCTGACGGTGGAACTGTTCCGTTCCAACGCCGAGGTGCTGGATTACTATCAGGAGCGGTTTCAGTTTTTGATGGTGGATGAGTATCAGGACACCAATACGGCCCAGTTTGTTCTGCTGAGTTTACTGGCCAGCCGCTACCAGAATCTGTGTGTGGTGGGGGACGACGACCAGTCCATTTACCGGTTCCGGGGAGCGAATATTCACAATATCCTGAATTTTGAAAAAATCTTTCCAGCCACTAAAGTCATTCGGCTGGAGCAGAATTACCGCTCCACCGGAAACATTCTGTCGGCGGCCAGCCAGGTCATAAAAAACAACGCCATGCGCAAGGAGAAAACTCTCTGGACCGAAGCCGAAGAAGGAGAACCCATTTCCTATGGCCGGTACGATAATGAATATGAAGAAGCCGCCGGCATCGCCACGGATATACATAAGGCCGTAATCAGGGAAGGCCGCCGGTACTCGGACTTTGCCATCCTGTACCGCACCAATGCCCAGTCCCGGGTATTTGAGGAAAAGCTGGTATATGAGGGCATTCCCTATCGGATTGTGGGAGCCATCAACTTCTACGCCAGAAAGGAAATCAAGGATTTGCTCTGTTATCTGAAAACAGTGAACAACAGTGCGGATGACATTGCCATTAAGCGGATTATCAACATCCCCAAGCGGGGCATCGGCCAGACCACCATTGGCCGGATTACCGATTTTGCCATGGACAATGAGATTTCCTTTTACGACGCTCTCTGCCAGGCAGACCGGATTCCCGGCTGTAACCGGGCCGCCGCTAACATCACTTCCTTTGTGAGTCTCATTGAGGACTTACGACGGAAAATCAAGGGAGATGACTACTCCTTAGAGGATTTACTTTTGGAAATCATTGACACCACAGGCTATGTAAGGGATTTAGAGGCAGAGGATTCTGTAGAGGCCAATTCCCGGATTGAAAATATTGACGCCCTGTTAAACAAGATTGTCCAGTACGAAACCGACTGTGTGGAGGAGAAACCCACACTGGAGGGACTTTTGGAGGAAATCGCCCTGGTGGCAGATATCGATACTGTATCAGAGGATACCGAGCAGGTACTTCTCATGACACTGCACAGTGCCAAAGGACTGGAGTTCTCCCAGGTCTATATGTGTGGCATGGAAGAAAACCTGTTTCCCGGCGCCATGGCCACCTTTGGGGATGACCCGGAGGAAATGGAGGAGGAACGGAGGCTCTGCTATGTGGGTATCACCCGGGCCAAAGAAAAACTTACCCTTACCAGTGCTGCACAGCGTATGAAAAATGGTGAAATCACCGTAAACCGTCCCTCCCGTTTTATCCTTGAGATTCCACGGTATCTGATAAAACAAACCTATGGGGCTGTACCCCAGCCGGAGTCCCAGGCACCCGCCCGAAGTTTTTCACCGAAGAAAGCAGCCATTTATACAAAGGACAGAAGCAATCCCTTTGCCGGCAATCCTTATATTCAAAAGGGAATGCCAGGCACAGGTTCTTCCGGCCAGCCGGAGTATCAGACTGGCGACAGGGTATCACATTTTAAGTTTGGCAACGGTGTCGTCACGGAAATGACCTCATTGGACGGCGATTATGAGGTGGTGGTGAATTTTGAAAATTTTGGACAAAGAAAACTGCGCTCCTCTTTTGCAAAATTGAGAAAAATATAAAAAACAGTAGTATAAAACTGAAAAACGTGTTACAATATGAATATATATCGCTAGGAAAGGATGGTTACGTTTTATGGCAGGAAAATTAGATGAACTCATTAACAACGCAAAAATCACAGAATTATTGAACAAAAAGAAGGCAGAGGAAGAAAACAAAAACTGCGTTTTATGGATATTGGCCATTATCGGTGCTGTGGCCGCAGTTGCTGCCATCGCTTATGCAGTTTTCCGCTATATGAATCCGAAATATGCAAATTTTGACGGAGAGTTCGACTACGACGAATTTGAAGACGATTTTGAGGACGATGACATAGATGACAAAGACGTCTATGTAAAGGGCCAGAAAATCTGAGGCATATAGAGTGGAAGTCTCATAATTGTTTCCTGAAACCAATAGTAAAAATTTATTTTATAACAAAAAAGGCTGCCCTGCCTGCGACTGAAGGTCGCCTGTATGACAGCCTGTTTTTCGTATACTTTTTTAATTGCTGCACTCTTCTACTTTTTTTGATATTGCCAGTGCCAGTGCTCCGGGACCGATGTGGCAGGACACACTGAGGGACAATGGGTCCACCCAGATATCGTGGCCTGGAAATTCCTGTTTCAGTTCTTCTTTGAACCGAAGAGCTTCCTCATCTCCTGCGGTATAAGCAATTGCCATGTGAAAATTATCACCGTCCGGGTCATGAAAACGCTCCTCAAAATCCCGGCGTATGGCCTTTATCATTGTGGTTTTTGCCTGCTTTAAAGTTTTCACCTTGGCATAGGCATCCAGTTTTTCTCCCTGAATCTGCAGTACCGGCTTGATTCGCAACACTGTACCAATAGCCGCTGCCGCCGGCGTCACCCGGCCGCCCTTCTTCAGATAGGACAGGGTATCCACCATAATATAAATACTGGATTCAAATTTTTCCCGAAGTAAAATGTCCCGGATGTCAGCTCCTCCAAAGCCCTTTTCTGCCAATGCCATGGCATCCAGCACGGACTGGCGTTGAGTAACAGAAATTCTCTGGTTATCCACCACAAACACCTTATCCTTAAACTCCTCTTCATAGGAAAGCATCATAGCCGTACCGCAAGAACTGCTGAGACCACTGGACATGGGAATATAGACAATTTCATCATATTCCTGCAGGGTAGTATTCCATAATTCCATCAAATCTTCCGGACTTGGCTGGGAGGTCATCACCTCGGCTTCCTGGCTTAAATATTCATAAAATTCCTTCTGATTCATACTAATATCTTCATAATAGGTAGTTCCGTCCACAAAAAAGGGCATTGGCACTACCTGAATTCCAAATTCCGCCGCCTGCTTTTGGGTAATACCGCTATTGCTGTCAGTTATGACTGCTACTTTCTTCATATCATCCTCCATTCCGAAGCGCTAACTCCGGTTTCTTATTGTCACAATGATACTATGTTTTTTCCTCCTTGTCAATCAAGCGGTATTTTTTCTGAATCCGCTGAAGTCTTGCCAAAACCGGATGATACAGAAAAAACAAAAAGACCGCTGTGGAGGCTCCAAACAACAAATTAAAGGGCAGCCCCTGCAGGTAAACGGCAAACACCGCCGCCACAGACGGCTCCTGCACAGTAAAAAACAGGGTGTTCAATTCCACGATACCACCGTATAGAATAACAACAGAAAAAAAACCATACAGGGCACTGATGATTCTTTCTTTATAAGAAAACCCCGAAGGCTGCGCCCCTTCCCTTCTTCTCAGTAGAACACCGGCAAAAAAGCCAATCAACCCCATGGCAAACATCTGGAAGGGCGTCCAGGAGCCCTGCATAAAATAAAAGTTTGACACAAACATCGTAACGGCTCCTGTTACAAAGCCCACTTCTGCACCAAAGGCCACCCCGGCAATAATGACAACCGCCGCCACCGGCTTCATCTGGGGAAGAAAGAAAAACGCAATGCGGGAAGCAATGGCAACACCACACAGGGCGGCTATCATCGTTAAAAGCGCCGCTCCCGGACGGCTTTTTTCAAACCGCAGAAAAAAGCCAATCAGACCAAGCATCAGAATCCCCCAGCTGATATAATAATATTCCTGTCCCCGCAAAACCACCACACCATACCAGAGAAGAAACAGCGCTAAAAGCAGTAAAATCCCATTATACCATCCTTTTTTCCGCATAGCGCTCCACATCCTTCCATGTAATAATGTGCTTTGACACTCCTCTGGCAATCCGGTTTACCGCTGTGGTGTAAAACTGATTTTCCTCAAAAAATCTCCGGGTATCGGTGACCAGTTCCATCCGTCCCTGAAACATCAGCGCCATGGTGTCCGTGCAGGAAGCAACAAATTCCATGTCATGAGACACCAGTAGAATAGTTTTGCCTTCTCTATTCAACTGCTGTAGAATATCCGCCAGAACCTCCTTATTCCTTCCATTCATCCCCTTAGTGGGTTCATCCAGTAAATACAAGTCTGCCTCCTGCCCTAACACCTTGCAGAGAGCCAGACGCTCCACCTCTCCCCCGCTTAAATCTGCCGGGTTTCTTTTGGCAAAGGGCATCAGGCCAAACCGCTCTGCCAGTTCCTTTGTACGGGGAGTTCCCTTCTCCCACTCCTGCTCTGCCGTATCCTCCAAAAACAGGTATCTGGGCTCCTGGGGCAAAAAAATGGTAGTAACCATTTCAGTGGTAACCACTTCAGCGGCAGCTTTTTTTCCTTTTTTCAGTCCCCGGTATCGGATTTTACCCCGGTATGGGTGCAGACGTCCTGTAAGCAGCTGTAAAAATGTGGTTTTGCCACTTCCATTTCCTCCCGCCAGACCGATAATATGTCCCAGGGGCAGCTCACAGCTGCATCCGGCCAGGACATCCGCCTCCTTTTTTTCATAACGGAAATATAAGTCTCTACAGGAAAGAACCGGCATTTGCTCCCGTTTTTCCCCTGAATTACTTTCTGTACCAGAAAACTCTTTTTCTGTATAGTTTTTCTCAAACCAGTGTCTGGCTTCTTTTTTTGACAACAGTGGGTTTTCACTCTCCGAGGCGGAAAACAGGCTGGTGTAGGCAGGGAAAAATTCCTTTTCCGGCAGCTGTCTCACCGCCTGGCATACTGTGGCGGGAGTTCCCTGTGCCAGAAGCTGTCCCCGCTTCATAAGGAGCATCTGGTCTGCCAGAGAAACGGCCTCCTCTAACCGCTGTTCGGCCATTACGATTGTAATGCCAAACTCCTCATTGATTTGCCGGAGCAGCTCATACAGACGTCTTGCTGCCACCGGGTCCAGCTGGCTGGTAGGCTCGTCTAACAGCAGAAGCTCCGGTCCAGAAGCCACTGCCGCCGCCACATTCAGCGTTTGCATCTCGCCGCCGCTCAAAGTCATGGTGTCCCGGTTCATCAAATCCTCCAGGCCAAAAAAGGTCACCACCTCTGCCAGCCGCCGAAGCATTTTCTCCTTTTTCATCCCCTGATTTTCCAGACCAAAGACAATCTCATATTCCACCCGGTCAGTGACAATCTGGCTGGCGGGATTCTGCCATACATAGGCACAGTTTTCTGCCTGTATCATCAGTTGTCCTTTCGTCGTCCCCTGCAAAGCCGTATCCTTTGCCATCTGACGGAGCAGAGTGGTTTTACCGCTTCCCGACTCTCCGGCAATCAGACAGAAGGCCCCTTTTTCCACTGTCAGTTCCTGGATGGAAAGGGCTGGTTCGGATTCCTCTGGATAGAAAAACTGGTAATTTTCCGCCTGGATAAATGCCATGCGATTTCCTCCTTTCCTTTCATAAGAAGTGGAATACTGTAAAAAAATATGGGAATCAGCCACCCGGTAACTCCCGGCATTTTTATCACAATCCCCGGAAAGAAACGGGCCTGCCAGAATCCCTGTCCTTTCTGCCATAGCATGACAGCCCCCACAAGAACCACCACTATGAGCAAAAGAATATCCCGCCCGGATAGCTTTTTATAATAATAAGAGGAGCGCTCTCCTCTGCCATATCCTCTGGCTGTCATGGAAAGACTCCGCTCCAGCGCATCTTCCAGGGAAAGGCCAATAAAGGCTGACCAGACAGCGGGCCGGGAACCATGAAGGGCAGCCATTTCCCGAAAGTCCTTTCCGGCCTTCGGTACAAAGCGCAGCACCATGGAAAACAAAAGGGACAAAGAGGGCATCCTCCTTCCGCACAATGTCATTATTTTTTCCGAGGTCATAAAATGACTGAAAGCGGCAAACGAAAGCAGAGAGGCCATGAGCAGAGAAGCCATATTTCCTCCCGCAAGCACCGACTCTAATGTAATCCTCATATCACCCACCATAAAAAGCAGCGTCAGCCCCCGCTGGTTAAATAGGGGATTGATAATAAGACAAAGCAGGACGCCGCCGGCACTAAGCCCCAGCAGACGAACCCCCTTTTTCCCCCCGGCAAAACTTATGTAAGTAAGCAGAGCCATAAACCATATCAGACAATTCAGACCGGGATGCTCCAGCCATATCATCAGAAACACCGCCATGCCATAATATAACAAAAGGGCAAGGGGATGTAATTTTGCAAAGGAATCCATTTCTTTTTCTCCCGTTATCGCTTATTACTTAATACTGATAATCATAAAAAAACACAATAGCATCTCCATCCTGTACCGTATAACTGCTGCAGCCTTCTCCCGGTATCGTACCATTGACGGAATACCGCCATCCACTATTGCCGCCACAGTCAAATTCATAAAGATGTCCTATGCCCTGTATATAATAACTTCCATAGATTGGCGTATACTGACTGTCCAGAGCCAGATTGTTTTCTTTACACACCTTTTTCAATACATCATATACGGTATCTCCCTTTTGAATGGAGACCGTTCCGGTATAGAAGACACCATTGGATGGAACAATCGTCTCAATTCCCTCCCGCCACATGTCCCGCTTATCCATAATTGCCGTACAGATAATCTGGAAGGATACCGCAGGCTCTGTCTGCTTTGGCTCGGAAACCGCCGGAGCCCTGGTAGCAGCCGGAGCCGGTGTTGAAACAGAAGTACGCCCATTCTTATCTGTCTTATCCCTGTCCTTTTTTTGACTTTTGGAATACTTGCCTGTCCGTGAGGATTTGGAAGAACTCGCTTTTTCCTGCTTATTTTCCTTCGGTGAAGGTGTGGCTTTTTTCGTCTTCTGCGTCTTTGCCTCCGTCCTGCCGCCAGTAGATGTGTCTTTTTTGCCATCCTTTGACTTTACAGAAGAATCCTCTTTATCTTCTGTTCCGTCTGCTGTCCTTTTCCCATCCGTCTCTGTCACAGCACTGCCTGTCGTAGAAGGAGGAGTCTCCTGCGACGATGTCAGTCCGGTCTGTATTCCGTTATCTGTCTCCGGCTGTGCTCCCGGCCAGAAGCCCTTTACAGCCAAAACACTGACCAGCACTACGAACGCCGCCAGACATACTCCCATCCATTTCCGATTCCAGGACATCGTCCTCACCTCCTCTTACCAAAGAGTAACAAATAAAACGAAAATATACAAGGAGTTTTTTGAAACTCATAGACAACCCTGTCATCTCTTGCTATAATGGATAGCGATGATTAAAATAATATTAGCAGCCATGAGGTTTTCGCAGGAAATTAATAGGGAAGGCGGTGTAAGTCCGCCACAGCCCCCGCTGCCGTAATTGGGGATGAGGTAATACAATGCCACTGGTATTTCACTGGGAAGGCTTTACTTTCAGGAGAACCTTAAGTCGGAAGACCTGCCTTATGGTGTGAGACAAAGCCTTTCGGAGGGAGAGGACATGTTTTGACTGGATATTACATCTGTCATCACAGGTCTTGTTATGCCCTTTTTTAGCATAAGGATGCCAAATTGGCGTCCTTATGTCGGCACGACGGTATGCATTCTAAATCTCTTGGAAGCTCCGCCTATGAAGGGAAAACAGGGCTTTTCTTTTATTATTTTATTTTGTCAAAAATAAAATAATTATGCGCAAGACATCTACATAATGCGCGGGAAAGAAGGAATTTATTATGAAACAACAGCAGCAACATTCAAAGAAACTGACGGCACTCTTTTTGGTCTTTGCCCTGGTTTTATCCCTGACAAATGGATTCACGGCAAAGGCGGCAGGAACCATTACCGTCACCCTGCGTGTGGAACAGGACGCACAGACTCTTCTGTCTCCTGTTCAGATCACACTGACGGAGGAGGATTTGAACAAGGATTATGGCATTGGTCTTGCCACCGACTCTGCCGCTACCCTGTCTCCTTTGCGGGCTCTGGCAAAATATATGGCAGAAAACCGGGGTGCCACAGAGGAAACCATGAACCGTTACATCATGGCGGAGCCCTCCTATTACGGCGGACTATATATGAGCGGCATATCCATGGACGGCCAGACAGACGGTTCTGCCAGCACGGAATCCCTGAGCGATGTGTATTGGAGTTATGCGGTAAACAATACCGTAGGCTCGGTTGGCATTTCCGAGGCCGCCCTGTCAGACTCCGACGACATTGTTATATATGGTCTGTGGAGCCCTTATCCGGCAGAGGATGAGGTTCTGTATTCCTTTTTTGAAAAATCTGAATACACCGCCACCGTCAATACCCCTCTGTCCCTTACCCTGAAGACCCGGGGAAGCAACTGGGTGCCGGATGAGGAAAACCCGGACCTCTGGAATGAAATCCCATATGAAAAGGGCGTTGCCGGCGCAACTATTACGGCCGCAGAATATACAGATGGAAACAGCACGGCCACAGAGCAGAATGCCTCTCTCACCGCCCGGACAGACGATGCAGGGACAGCCGCCCTTACCTTTACCAAAGCTGGAAAGTATGTACTTTCTGCTTCCCGCAAGGCGGCAGATGGTATTCACTATGACATTTCCCGGCCTTATGCCGTGATAACAGTGGCAGAAGCTTCTTCACAATCGCCGAAGGTCACACCTTCTGCCAAACCAACCGCTGCACCAACCGCTGCGCCAACGGCTTCTCCGGAAGAAACTCCCGAGGTGAAAGCCCCGGCAAAGCCAAAATCGGTAAGCGCCGTTGCCAAAAATAAAAAGGATGCACGCCACTCTGCTTTCTTTAAGAAAAACAATGTCCGGGTTATCTGGAAAAAGGTAAAAAATGCAGATGGCTATCGTATTTATGCCTCCCGGAAAAAGAAAAAAGGCTACAAAAAGGTAACGGATGTGAAAAAGAAGTCAGCTGCAACGCTGACAGAGCTTCCAAAAAATTTCAGGGAAGTTTACATCAAACGCAAAAAGGGCACCTGGTACATCAAGGTAAGAGCCTATAAAAAGAATGGGAAAAAACGTATCTATGGCCCTTACAGCAAACCTGCAAAGGTGAAGGTAAAAGAAAAATAATACCGGCCATTGCCACGAACCAATTTTCATTATGGAAAGGAATCCCTCATGAAACAAAAGAAACATCTCTTTTTTCTCTGTGTGGTATCTGCCGCCATATTACTGTGTGGCTGGTCCTCGTTCCGGGAGGAACGGGGAACCGGCCACGCCAATGTGGTATCGGCACAGAGCCCCATAGATATTCAAAAGGGCGGTACCATCTGGAGCCGTTCCTTTTCCTCTGGCAGTGCTACCTCCTATAACTCCTCTCCGGTTCTCACCGGCCAGGCATTATATGTAGTAAACACGAACCAGCTGTATGAACTGGACCTGCAGGGAAATATCACAAGACAATTGACATTATCCGCCCCTATGAATTCCGTCTGCCACACTCTGATTGAGGGAGATTTTCTCTATGTGCCTCTCACCGGCGGATTCATTCAGTGCATCCGGATTTCTACCATGACATCGGTATGGCAGAGCGAGGTCTTTGGCGGGCAGTCTCTCTCCACCCTGTACTATCACGAGGGCTGTCTCTATGCCGGAACTACCAATATGGTAAATGCCAGCGACACCACCGGTATTTTTTACTGTCTGGATGCCTCCGATGGCAGTACCCTGTGGACTTATGAAGATACAGAGCATCCTGGCGGCTATTACTGGAGCGGTGCCGTTTCCTACGGAGACGCCTTGTATTTTGCCGGAGATAATGGAATTTTAATTTCCCACAATCTCCGCACCGATGAGGTGTATGATACCCGGCCGCTAAGCGACACCGCCAAAATCCGGGCAGGTCTTACCTATGACGCTGACAACGATGCGCTTTATACCGTAGCCAACGATGGAACGCTATATAAAATCACTGCTTCCAAAGAGGGACAGATTCAGTCTGTAACCTCTGCCCCGGTGGTGCCCGGCGCTTCTCTTGTCAATTGCACAAGCACGCCGACAATTTATAATAACCGGCTGTATATTGGCAGTATTGCAGATACCTACGGACATCTCTCCATACTGAATGCCGACACTCTGGAATTACATTATACCGTGCAGGGACGCCAGTACGCGGAAATCAAATCTTCTCCGCTGGTCTCCACTGGTTACGCCACAGAGGAAAACCATCAGCAGGTCTATGTCTATGTATCCTGTAACGCCCTGCCTGGCGCCCTCTACTACCTGGCCGACAATACGGAGGCTGTATCGGGAACCCTGCAGACACTTTTTACTCCCGCCACCGCCAGACAGTTCTGCCTATCCAGCATTGTCTGTGGAAAAGACGGAACCCTGTATTATTCCAATGACAGTGGTACTCTCTTTGCTGTACGGGAGACAGACATCAGTTCCGACAGGATAACGCCAACTCCCCCTGACAGTCCCCCTGTTTCGGCGGTTACACCATCTCCGTCTCCCACTGCCTCTTCGAAGCCAACAGCAGCCCCTGATGGAAAAGAGACAGGTAAAAAGCCAAAGGCTCCGGTAAAGGTTCGCTGCAAAAAAACAAAAAAAACCTGGATTCTCCGCTGGAAAAAGAAAACAGCCGAGAGTCAGACGGTAGTATATATCAAACGGGGCTCCGGCAAATGGGAAAAAACCGTTGTTCCCAAAAAGAGCCAGCTGGTAATCAAAGGGACGGATAAGAAGAAAGCCAGGGGCTCCGGCGGCAAAAAAATACAGGTTCGTCTCCGAAGCCGTATGCGCCAGAATAAAAAATGGCGGTATTCCTCCTATACCCGGATATTGAAGCTTCGATAGTTTTGCTTTCCCACAGCAAAACTGCTATAATAGATACAGCAGCATAACAATGCTAACACTCTGGAAGGGAGAAAAGTGAAACTATGAAAGAGATAGAGCAATTAAAACAGTGGATTAAAGACAGTGATAATATTGTATTTTTTGGCGGCGCCGGTGTCTCCACCGAAAGCCAGATTCCTGACTTTCGCAGTGTGGACGGTCTCTATAACCAGGAATATGACTATCCGCCGGAGACAATACTTTCCCATACCTTTTTTATGAGAAATCCCCAGGAGTTTTATCGGTTCTACCGCAACAAAATGATTTTTCAGGAGGCTGAACCAAATAAGGCTCATGTGGCTCTGGCAAAACTGGAACAGCAGGGAAAATTAAAGGCGGTTATTACCCAGAACATTGACGGCCTGCACCAGAAGGCCGGAAGCAAAGAAGTATTGGAACTGCACGGCTCCGTACTGCGCAATTACTGCATGGAGTGCCGTCGTTTCTTCACTCTGGAGGAACTTCTGGCCAGAGAGGAGGTTCCCCGCTGTGAGTGCGGTGGTATTATAAAACCAGATGTGGTTCTCTATGAGGAAGGATTGGATTCCTATTTGTTGGAAAGAGCCGTCTCCTATATCCAGAATGCGGATATGCTCATTATCGGCGGCACCTCCTTAGCCGTCTATCCGGCGGCCGGACTGATTGACTACTACCGCGGCCAGAAGCTGGTTCTGATAAACAAAGACCAGACCAGCCGGGACGGACAGGCAAACCTTGTTCTTCACGAACCCATTGGCCAGGTGTTTAGCCAGGTTGTGGAATAGGGGCGCCGTCGTGCTGGCAGGACGGCACTAAGAAAAGGAAATCTGTACATATACAATTTCACTAGGCGCTGTGAGTTTTGCCGGAACCCCGTAGCCGCCGGCTCCGGAGGTGGTGATGGCACTCATGGCGCCATATTGTTTCACCCCATATATCATATCGTTAAAAAAGGGAAGGAACAGCCAGGAAAATGGATAACGGCCGCCGTGGGTATGGGCACACAGGGCGGCGTCGGCTCCTGCCGCTGACATGTCTGGCAATTGTTCCGGACGGTGGGACAACACCACAATGGGTTTTTCCCTGTCCAGGTTCTTCATTAACCGGGAAAGGTCCACTCTGTCTTCCTCCTTTTGTTCTTCTACCCCTACCAGCTGGACGCCATTCGCCAAAGAGGCCGTCTGATTCCGCAGTACCGTGATTCCCGCGCTGGTAAAGTAGGACGTAACATCCCCGGAAAGATTGTCTTCATGATTTCCGTCCACATAAAAGACGCCGTGTCTGGCAGAAAACTGTTTCATTCGTTCTGCCGCATACCCCTTTAATTCCTCTGTGGTGTTTTCATCAAAAATATCCCCTAAAAGCACAATAACATCTGGTTTTTTTTCGTTCGTCTTTTCAATCAGGGAATCCAGACTCCAGCGGGTGACACCCGTACCCAGATGTAAATCCGCAAGTACAGCGATGCTGTATTCTTTTTCTTCCATTTTCTTTTCCATCGTCATCGGATATTCCCTCACCTGTACATAACGCATGCGAAAGACAGAAAAAACTCCCAGACAGGCAGTAATCCCCAAAATGATATATATAGATTTGGAAGGATGGTTGAAAAAACGATATACCCGTCCTCTGCTCTTCCTCCTTTTTCCAATAAAACGGATAACTCCCCGGAAAAAACAAAAGACCGGAGTATAGAGTAAGACGGCCAGATATATGGCACTGATAATCTGCAATACTTCCCGTAAAACCTCATTGGGAAGGGGAATAAATCCACAATAGCACACAAACAGTGCCCCAAGCAAAATCACCTGGAGCACAATATAGACAGCATTGGGAATCCGGTTCCGTAACCACAGATGATATCCTCGTAAAACCGAATATCCCATGAGAGCCAAAAGTATTAAACTGCCTGCTATGAGGAAAACCCACATCATTACCTTTCACCCCTCAGTACACAATCACCGGTGTGCCAATACTGACATGTTTGTACAGTTCAGCCGCTTTCTCCGGAGGCATATTGACACATCCATGGGAGCCACTTCTCTTGTAAATGGTTCCTCCAAATCTTCCGTACCTCCATGGAGCATCGTGGCATCCCTGACCATCCCAGTTAAATGGCATCCAGTAATCCACATGGGTGCGATAGCCCTGAACCGCAATGGTACCAAGCCAGCGGTCTCTCTGCTTTCCATAGATGCGGTGAGCACCCCGGACAGTCTGTCTGTCCTTTGTGGGAAGCCCGGTTACCACCTTGCACTCCATCACTTTCTTTCCGTTTTTATAATACCAGAGATGCTGTCTTTTCAGACTGACCTCCACATAAGTATCTCCAATATCATCTTTACCATGCTGGGCCGCCACGTTGCGGTACACAGGTTCCGTGGTCTCGGATTTCTGCTTACTCAGAAGTTTTTTGATTTTTTTCGTGGTCTCGTCCTCATTAATCCACCATCCCAGAATACCACCTTGAAGCGTTACCGTACCATCCTTTGTGGTCTTGAATTTACGGGTCTTTCCATAGGTGTTGTGGGTTTTTGCCATTTCCCGTACAAATTTAGCAACCCATTTCTTTTTCAGTACCAAGTTTCCATTTTCAAAGGACAGATGTTTACAAATCATGTCCCCGGTAATTTCTTCCTTCTTCTTTCCAAAGGTAAAGACAATGGACATATTCCTATATTTGTTTAAGGTCTCCTGAGTCGATGCCACAGCCGGATCGGATGCCTTTACCTGAGGCTGGTTATAATAATCCTCCAGAGTATATTCCAGTTCATTTCCATCCACAATATCCATCTGTATTTTATCTAACAAAATTTTGTAATTGATGTCATCCCCATAAATCTCTTCCACCAGATTCAGATTCTCATCAAAATAAGCATCTGCTGTATACATAGTAGTCTCCGGCAGCGCTTCCTGTAAAATCTGTTGTAACCGCTCATCCTCCACCTGGACATTTTGGGGTTTCAAAGACAGAACAACCTGGTTGTGAAGCAGATAATCCACAAAAGAAATCCGACTCAGGCATTGCTTCACCGCCAGATTGTCAAATTCCCTGGACACCGCATCCGAAATATCCACCGGATACGCCCTGCCCTCTTTTTTCAAAACAATGGAAAATCCATCCGAATTGTTCATGGAGCGCAGCGCTTCCTCCACCGTCATGGCACTGACATCCGTATTGCTCACCATAGCGCTGGCAGAAAACCGTCCCATATAAAATTCCTTACTGGATACAAAAAATACAGCAAGCAACCCAAGAAAAACTACGGCACCTGCTATACTTCCAATGAGAAGTTTCCTTTTTTCCTTCATATCCCTTTTCCTCCCCAAAAACCTGCCCTTCTACTGAAAGTTGAAGGTCCTTCTGCTGAAAGCTGAAGGTCCTTCTTGCCGGAAGTTTAAGCCGCCGGCAGAATACAGTACACAGAAACGGAGACGGTGGGATTCGAACCCACGTGCCCGTGAAGGCAAAACGATTTCGAGTCGTTCTCGTTATGACCACTTCGATACGTCTCCATAAACAATGAGCGTTCCATCCTGCAAATCGCTCATCTGTTAAATAAAACAGTCAACTCTGATTAAACCATTATTTTAACGATTTGTCAATGCCTGAATCAAAAACATTTCCACCGCCAACTGGTCAGACAATCTGCCCTGCTTGAAACTTTCCTCATAATTCAGCCGTTCTTCCAGCATAGCTAACAGCTCCCGGCGCTTAAACATCCCTGCCTGTTTTCCATATTTTTGCAAAGTAAACGGGGGAACTCCTATCTTTTTTGCTAGTTCATTTCTATTCAGGCCAAGACCGGATAATTCTTTGAATTGTAATAAAATATTAATGTGACGGGAAAACAGATACAAAATCGACATGGGAGACTCCCGGTTCGCCAACAAATCATCGTACAAGCGAAGAGCCCGGTCTCTTTCTCCCTGAGCCACTGCATCAATCATATCGAAAATTCTTGATACCACCATTCCGGAACCAATAGCCTCCACATCCGCTGTCTCTACCACCCTGCGCTCTCCGGTATACCCAATCAATTTATCCAGTTCATTGCTCAAAAGTTCCATGTCCGTCCCCGCCCGCTCAATTAAATACTCGGCTGTCCGGGTGGAAATGGATTTATCACTTTTTTTCAGATAACCGGCAATCCACTGTTTTAGCATAGCATCGCTCTGGCTCTGGCACTCTGTCACACACCCATGCTTACCCATCCATTTATAGAGACGGCTGCGCTTATCCACTTCCCGTTCTACGAATACCACATATGTAGATTCCGGAAAGGCCTCTAACACCTCTGTCATGTCGTTGGCATTTTTAAAAAAACCGCTGTCCTGAACTAAAATCAGTCTCTGGGGAGCCATGAAGGGAAGTATCTGACCCACATCCGCAATGGCTTCCGGCTTGGCCGCCTCCCCCTGAAACACAGTACAGTTCATCTCATCTCCGGGAGAGGACAATTTTTCCATGAGACTGCGCTTATAATAGCGGACCATATACCGCTCCTCGCCATACAACAGATGAAACTGCGATATGGTATTCTTCTTCAGTTCCTCTGCAATTGTAAGCATGGCTCCTCGCTCCCTTCCATAATCGACTGTCTCTATTTTACTACATCCTGCTATTTTTTCAAGTCATTTATAGGTGCTTACGGTCATTTTTTCTCCGTCAAAATACAGTGTCACAGCACCGGCCTCCATCGTGCAAAACCAGCGTGTCCCCGCCTCTTTCAGCCGT